>NZ_JBJURM010000035.1:0-66830 GCF_046097995.1 Rhodococcus sp. 5A-K4 | reverse complement strand
CCGCGGCGCTCCTCCCGACGCTTCGCGTCGGGAGACGGAAGCGAGTCGCTGCGCTCCCCGCCAGGGAGCCGCTGCGCGGCTCGCAGTGGGTCGAGTGCCGTTGCCGTCGATCGAGTCGCTTCGCTCCTCTGAATTCCGAAACTTGTTTCTCACCAATCGAATTCATCGCAACGTCTGAACCGGTACCCGACACCCGAACGAGGCTGGGGAGGAGGGGAAGGGTCACGAAAAGCGCCCCGTCTCGCGTCCACTGCCTCGCCATCATCATGCTCCCAATCATACACCCCCACCCGCCAAACCGCAAAACAACCCGAAATCCAGAAACACCGAAATATTCCCCACTGCAACAACATTCGACGCTAACGAAACCATCACCGTGCACAACCCGCGAAACCAACCCAACACCAACCGAATACCGAAACCTACTGACACACAATAACATTCAAAAACACCCAAAAAACGAGCCCTAGCAACACCCCCACACCACCCGCCGGCCCCAGCGGCCCCCCGCCGGCACCCAAAACGCCGGCGCACCACACACCCCCAACAACCACCCCCGGGGACATGTCATCACCGCAGGTCAAACCCTAAAACACCAACACCGAACCCACCCACACCAACCAAACACCCCCACACCGACATCCCCCATCCCAGACTCCGGAGGCCATCCGCATGTCGTCGCGCCGTCAACCGGCCGGACGACCTTAGCCTTAGCTCATGGCGACGACAGAGCAACTCCACGGACAATGGTGGGTACCCGACTCGAACGGCCCTTCTCGCACCGTGCCGGGCGTTCTCACGCTCAGTGATTCCACAGAGCCGCGACTCGACTTGCACGGCGATTTGTACGATATTCACGAGCTGGGATTTCGCACTGTCCATGGCAATTCCGGTGGGCGCGCGGTGTCCCTGTTCGAGACGTACATCGATTCGGAAAAGGGTGGATTCACAAATGGCCAGAAGTACACCGACCAAACGATAAAGCTGTCAGGGCTCGTCATCGGAGACTCCCACGTCAACGACGCCGACGAACTCGCATTCACCGAGTCCGTCATCGAACTGGACTACCTCACCTACTGGGCCCGTGGCGTCAAGATCGCCGTATCCCACCCTGAAAAGTCCAACGAGCCCTATATTTTCACTATCCCGGTCAGCGCGCCCCTCTCGGGAAAATACGGCAACGTCGAGGTCACGGTTTCCACGTCCAGCCATTACGCATCCGGCGGTCAATTCTCCCGCGGTGGTATGTCCATTCCTGCACACTTTCGGACAGCATTTCGAGTGACCAGCGCCGAACCCCTTTCGATCAACGCCCACATCGAAATCTCTCGGCGGCTGGCAGACCTGATCACGCTGGCGATGCATCGGCCCGCCCACGTACGGCGCATCAAGTTCTCCCGCAATCCCACAAGCGCATCGGCAGTTCGACTGGTGGAGCTCGGACCTGATCAGCGAGGACACCGACCTCGATGATTCGGGCACGACGCTTATCAACTTCACACTCGACGATGTGGATCTGCCGACCCTCCTCGAAGGCTGGCACGAACTGCACCAGAAGGCGAACTACGGGACGCTGTCCGTCATCGCACTTCAACGCGAATCGAGTATGTACTACGAAACCAAGCTACTTGGACTGTGCGGCGCAATCGAGGCACTGCACAAGGGTTTTCACCCAAAATCTCTCGACTACCGCGAACGCTGCGTCGCCCTCGCACAGATCCCTCCACCGGCCGCGGTACGTCAGGTCATTCCCGACATCGAGGTATGGGCTAAGAACATCAAAAATGCTCGGAACCATCTCGCACACGGCGACGAACCTCACAAGCGCAAAATGTCCGAAACCGTCTGGTACAACCTCTATGAACCTGGGGTCGCCCTGCTGGTGCTCGTCGCGATGACCAAACTCGGCGTCCCGGAGCGGACACAGTTGAAATCGCTCAGACAAGGCGCATTGAAGCGCGCAGTCCTCGGCGCTAGGGCGTCCCGTCCTGGACCATGAACGCTACGGCAACGCCCTGTCCCCTAGCTCTGAGAGACCCGACCGGCCGAACCTGTACCGCGCCAGAGGGCTGGTTTCAGAACATCCGGCGCGCATTTAGGCCCTTTGACATGGCTAAACGACACGTCCCCCATGCGAAAAAATACGTGACATCTACAGCCCGGCGGGGCCAGCATCTGCCAGCAGATTCAATCGGCCAGAAGCCTGTTGTACGTAGCGGTGATAATCGTCAACGCTTCGACTTCGTCCGGCGCTGAATTCTTGGCGCGAAGTTCGTCCGCAAGCTCCGCCGCATCCTTGATTCGACTGGGCACTCGTACATACCAGTCGAAACCGCTGGGGAACTTCGCGATTCCCGCCAGCTGAAGGCCGAAATTGACGAACTCATCGATCGTTCTTTGATCGTCGTCGGTGAACTCCTCGAAGTGACTCTCTCGCTGGCCAGTCCGCGGGTTTGTGTGAGTGACCTTGACCGGGGGGCGAGCCGAGATCGGGACGGCAACACGGAAAGCGCGGGCCGGTCCTGCCGCCCACACGGTCATCAGATCGTGGCTGGTCATTGCGACTCGCACATAGTGCCCACCCTCGACGGTATCCGGCAGACTGCTCGGCTCGTGGGAGACCGGGAAATCGCTCCACTGCTGGCTCATCAGTAGGACCTCCTGACATCACCTCGACGGCACACACCATCAGAGTGTGTGCCGCCGAGGTGAGCTTGTCGACTACCCGATCTGGAATTGGCCGATTGTCTCGCCCTCTCGCGAAAGAAGCGGCACAATTCTCGTGGTCGCGGTATCGGTGGACGGTTGCGCCGTCAGATCACTGGCACGGACGAATCCGGCTTGCAGGTCGGATCCGATAGCACTGACCAAGTCAGGCAGCTCAGCGTCGCTTTGAACGTTCAGCGCGTCCCCGTAACTCTCGCCCCTTGCGTTGACTCCGCTCTCGCCCGCCGTGAGAGCTGGCTGGCGCTGAAGAGCTGAGGGCGCAGGGAACTGGAGCGGATCGGTCGGGAACGTGACGTATTCGTTGATGGCGCCGTTCGACTGGTTGAGAACTGCTACGAATCCGTGACTGTTGTAAAAGCCTGCACCGCAGTCCCTTTGCGTGCTGGCAACTTGGGAGTTGGAGATGAGGGCATTGAACCGGTAATCGGTGGCACTGCACAGGGCGCCCTCGCGGAACAGCCGCGCCTTCGCTCCCATGATGCCCGGGGAGACCACGTTGGCGAACGAGGTGTAGATCCGACTGCTCGCGATGGGCACTCCCCCGTTGTCGATAGTCGAGGTGTGGAGGAAGATCGTGCCGTTGACCGGTGGAGTGGGTCCGATCCAACCGGTGCGCACCTCCGCTTGAGCTGGGGACGCACCTACCAGTGCAAGAACAGCTGCTGCGGCGATCGCTCCTGGAATGATTTTTCGTAGAGATGTCATACCTTTGTCCTTTGCTTGGTTGTCAGGCAGAGACATTGACGTGCAGGGGGTTTCGGATCAGCGATTGAAATAGCAGACTCGGTTTTGGGTGGGGCAGATAAATCGTTCGCTCTGTGGCCCAGGACCCCATACTGAAGCCGTTGTCGGGATCGACCAGACATAGTCGTAGCCGGATGGCTGAAACTGCATACGCCCTTCGATGAAGTACGTGCCGGCATCGACGATGTTCGACCCTTGAGCTGGTCCGTAGTTGAATCTGGGGCTCGCCTCCGAGACAGTGAACGGTGATCCCATGTAGTTGATTCCGCAACTCGTATCCAGGATCGGTCCGGGAACCACTTCACGGCAATGGGCGTCGTGCCGAATGAAATTCAGCGAAGGTCCTTCGTCATGGATCACTGTTGTAGTGATTCGTGTGGACCGTCCGTTCAAATTCAAATGAACGATCCAATCGAAGGTTCCCACCACACCGTCTTCGTCGCCGTAGATCATGTTGCTCTTCGCTTCCGACTGGTACTGGGCGATTTCCCTGATGCATGGGGAACTCGAATCCGGTTCACACCAGAGGTCGTAGTCAGGATCATCATTTAGCCGTGACTGCGGATTCGGAGGTGGCACCGGCTCCACAAGGTCAGGGCGAGGGACGACCGGAAGCACCTCCTGGCCGTCGGGAGTAATCAACATCGCTCCGTTGCAGACCCAGTTGGAGATGTTGCGCTCGAGCGCAGTATTGACACACTGCTGCCCAGCACCGGGAACTTGCATCATTTCCGGAGGAAGATCAGTCGAGGGATATTCCTCTACAGCGGGCGACTCAGGGGCAGGTTGGTCGAGTGTGTCTGGCGAGGCGCCGGCCACAGGTGCAACAGCCAGGGATAGCACCATGAGTACGACCGAGACCAGTGTGCGACGTTTCCACAAATTCGTTTTGACCACGCGGAGTACCTCCAGTGAGGTGCAGCAGCTCAGCGAAATGGCTGCCTGCGAAATTGACCGGTTAGCTAAGGCCAGCAAGTGATTCCGTGTGAGACTAACCGACCGCGCGGTTTCAAGCTAGGGCTTCACTGGAAAAATTTCGAGAGAGAACCCCTTTGGCGATTACATCAAAGATGTTTTGCCGCAATGGAAAACAGATCCCGGACCGGGTTTCCCCTCAGGATTGAGCTGGTTTGCCGCTATGTTGTTGAGGGTGAGGAGTTTTCGACAGAATCGAGTGTGCGCCTCTCGCGCGAGGAGAGTATTGAACTGGCTCGGGCTGTGACGACAGCGCCTATTGCGCCGCCGTGTACCCGATCCGCTTCCCGTGTCGCGCACACCGAACTTCTGCGGGCCGATGGATCGGGTGGAGCGACGGTGTTTGTCGAACTCGACGGTTGTGGGCGTGTGTATCTCGATGGCTATCGCACGTTGGTCCCTGATCAGGTGGCGATCCTGTCTCGATGAAGTTGGGTGCCGTCGGTATCTACAGCCGCGCATCCGACGAGGTGGGCGCGCACCGGGGTCCTGGGGGTCAACGAGGCATCGGATCCGCCTTGTTTCAGACGAGAAGGCTTGCTTAGTGCAGAGAACTGAGGAGCGCCCACGCATAGAGCTTTTTGGCATGGTGCCTTCGAGGCGGAGTCCTCCGGCGAGTACGCGCAGAGGGAGCTTGTCGGGGCGCGTGGCGTTCTTCGCCAAGGGCAGGGCGCGGTTCGTTTCGACGATGACCGGCTGGGGCTGTGGGAGTAGTGGGCGCAGGGTCGGGGTCAGTGGCCACGGCTCCTGCCAGCCGTTGAAGTCCGGGGCGGTCATAGCGCCTGCGGAAGTGGAAGCGGAGCCGATTGTTCGGGAGCGTGGGCCGTCCACCCCACTGCCCGGGCTGTGGGGCTCAGATCGAACCTGCCGGACCGGGGCGTATCCCCCGGCCCACTTGACCTCGATATCGACGGAGAAGCCTGTGATGCGGCCATAGCCCTGCCCGATCCCCGTGTAATTGGTGACGTGGGAGTCGATGCGGATATCCGCACCGTCCCATCGCCCTTCGGTGACCACCAGGCAGGAACCTTTGCTGCGTGCACGGGCGACCACCGCGCGCGCTCTGGTCGGCGGAACGGCGGCACCGGCCAGCCCGAGGACAACTAAGTCCATTCCGTCGAGCAGGATCGCTGCACATTCTCTTGGGGTACAGCGCCGTCTCAGATATTTGGGAACACGGTCGTTGCAGCTCAAAGGCTTTCACCGCGAACCTAGCAGATTGCAACAGGTGTCGCGCAGTAGAAACAACAGCCACCGGCCCCAGAACCGCGAGCGGCGCTATTTCTCAAGTCCTTTCATGGCGAACGAACAGTTGAGCTAGTCGCGCCAGATCGCTGTGAACTCGTACCAGGGGCCGCCGAGATGCGTTGCAGAGAAGTGGCCGAACCCAGAAAGTGTCCCGCTGGGTGAGTACACCCACCCCCGCGTCGTGGTGAACATGCTGCCGTTGTCGATGAAATAGACCTCATCAGGAGGTACGACACGGGTGCGACGAATATCGAACGAGCCGATCTCCAACTGTTCGGCAACAGTTCCCGCATTCTTGAGGAGGTCGAGTGCGATGGTCTCGAATTCTCCGCTCTTGTCGAGGAAAGACACCTGAGGCACCAACATCACCACAGCGACCGCGGCGGTGACGACGAGCGGCGCAGGCAGGATCCACCACGACCAGCGCCGGTCCTGACCCACGACGTACAGCGTGCGGATCGCCCACACCAACCCCACCATCACCAGAATGACCAACGCCGCAGCAGAAACGAGCAAAGGATCCAACCATCGGAAACCCCCGAACGGGGAAGGCCACCACCCGTAATGCCTACACATCAACACAAGAACCGGAACAACAGTGAACGCAAGAAGAATCGGCCCCGGAGGCTTCGACGATGCAGGCGGATCAGCTGCTACCCATTCACCCAACGACCTCAGCTTTCGCATCGCCTCACCGTATCGCTATGTAGAAGGGCGGACCTCAGCGATGCCACCCTCGGACCGACCCAGAGCGCTGCGGGCATCCATCGCGCCCGCGGTCGATCCCCTCGTTGTTTTTCAAGTTGTTTCCCCAATGTTCTCCGCGCACTCATTTCAAGCGGCGGATGTTGATCTCCAACAGGATCACCAATATCAGTGTCACAGCCGAAGCAATCAACAACGGTGTGCGGACATACTCGCTCTCCGACCACACGGAAACAGCCACCACGACAATGAGCACGAACAAAGCCAACACCGAGATCTGAAGATTTCGCATTTCCCCTCACATTGGTAGACGAGCACATTTCGCACGCTGCGCCACGCGTTACAAGACCCAGCTGCGTTGAGATCTCATAGGTCCAGACAAGACCTCTAGGTGCCCTGCTCGAAGGAAAACCAGTTCTCAGCAACGGGTTTGAGCCGGCGGAACCGATCCAAATTCGGAGTGCAATTCGCTGTGTACAACCACCCCACGACCTCAGTGGGGGTGCTCCGCCTGCTATCGACGAAGTACACACAGTTGTCCACCCGGATGAAGACAGTGGAGAATTCGTAACCGTCGATCTCGGTGGGGCCGAGATGCTCGGTACCGTCACGCAGCATCGAGTCCGCAAGCTCCGCCATCTCTGGATTGGCTCGATCGAAAGCGCGATCCGTTGGCGTTTGCACCGTGAAGAACACGAGAGCAGTCGCTACCACGACCAGAGGGGCAGGTCCCATCCGCCACGACAGGCGCTGCTCCCGTTTCCAGAAACCGTAGGACCGGACAACCCAGAACACCCCGATGGCAAGGAGTCCCAGGAGCGCGAAACATACCGTGGCGGGTTCGAGGAAAATGACTGCGGCTGTGGGGTACTGCCACCAGTCGTAGCGGACTCCCGCAATTATCGCGAGAAAGGGCACGGCAGCGAGGGCGGTGCCCAGCGCAGGCGGACGCACTAGTCGAGCATCATTGCCGGCGCTACCGAACACCTGTCCCCCTCCTTCTTCGATCCCCGATCGTCGATCGCCTGCACACCCACCATTCACGGACGGTTGAGACTAACGGAATCGATCTGCGTAACAGTGGTTTCGACCTGACCTGCTGCGCAATCCCGCCCGGCAACAGCGTGGTCGCGCGGAGGCAGGGCGGTTCGGTCGTTCACCTCCGTTCGGTTCGAGGAGTTCCGGCCGCAGCCGGCCAAGACCTTCAGATGCTGGCCTTTACAGCCAGCGTTTTCGGCGGAACAAGGTGAACAACGACACCGCGCCGGTCACCGCGATGATCCACCACAGCAGGTACCCGTATCGCCATCGCAGTTCCGGCATGTCCTGAAAGTTCATGCCGTAGATCCCGGCGAACGCAGTCACGAACGCCGCCACCGACGCCCACGCGGTGATCTTGCGCAAATCGGTGTTCTGCTGAACATTGACCCGAGCAAGAGTCGCAGCGACGAGAGAGCTGATGACATCGTCGAACTCGACGATCCGTTCCGCCACCGCGGCGTGGTGTTCGGCGACATCACGCAGATGCCGGTGTACGTCCTTGGGAATCGGCTCCGGCAACGCAGTGGCGGCAGCGAGCGTGGACAGCGCCGCAGCGAGGGGGTTGACCGAACGCCGTAATTCGAGCACTTCGCGTTTGACGAGGTAGATCTGCTCGATAGGGGTGTGACGATCGGGGCTGAGCAGTTCCACTTCCAAAGTGTCGATATCGACGTCGACCGATCCGACCACTCCCAGGTAACCGTCGACGATCCGGTCGATCACCGCGTGCAGGACAGCCCACGGCCCGATTTGCAGGTGTTCCGGCGATCCTTCGAGTTCGGCGCGCACGCCCGCCAACGCGGTATGCGCGCCGTGCCGGACGGTGACGATGAAATCCGACCCGACAGCAGCGAGAATCTCACCGGTTTCGACGATGTCGTCGGCGGTGCGGATCGAGGTCGGTGAAAGGTAGTGGGCCGTGCGCATCACCAACACGGTCACCTTGTCGTATTGTTCGAGTTTGGGGCGTTGATGCGCGTGCACCGAGTCCTCGGCGACCAATTCGTGCAGGCCGTACGTCTGGGCGATTGCCGTCATCTGCTCGAAGGTCGGTGCGAACAACCCGAGCCACACGAACCCCGAACCCCGACGCCGAACCTCATCCAACGCACTCTCCGGTGTGTGAGTGCCGGGGAGTCGCACCCCGTCGACATAGACGGCGCAGTCGACCACAGCAGCGGCAGCACTCGATGGTGGTTGTCGATCCATCCCCGCAGCTCACCGTCCCTGTGCTTCCCTGCCCATGCAGAAGAGGGCGACTCAGGATAGCGGCTGACCGCGCACCGAACGCGATCAGCGCTGCGACGGAAACCGATCAGCTGCGGAAAGAATGTGCGGCAGGCACTTCCGCGGGCACATTGGCGGTAGGAAACCGGCGTGTCAGTTGCTCGACAAGAGCGTGCACCCGATGAAGGTCCTTACGCAGAGCCGCCGCATCGGTGCGCGCCGCCGACGCCAACTCAGGTGCGACCGGGCGCGTACCCCGCACCAGGCGCAGCGCGGATTCGATCCGCTCCGACAACTCGTCGATCTCCGAATTCAACAGAGCCAGAAACACTCTCGCCTGCGCAATATCGGACTCTTCGGCCGCGGACACGGCCTTTATGAAGCGACCAGCGAGGAAAGTTTCTCCCCCGCCATGCGCTCGACGAGCAGAGGAACGAAATCACGCACCTTGTCGTCGAAATGAGCATGAGCAGACGCCACAGCGTCCGCCACGACATCAGCCGAGATCGACGGATACTTCGCAGACAACCTACTCACCGCATGAGCGATCAGACGCTCTTCCTCTTCGGTCTTCATCTGTAAATACTGCGCCCCACCTGCCCATAGTTCAACACGAGAGACGACTATCGGCCGCGGCGACAATCAGCACGTAGTCACGCTCTGCTGCCACGAGTCGAACCCGACCGGCCGAGTTCGCCCCACACCGGCAAACGGGTGCGCGGAACCGGGATGCGATCCTCACGCAATCTCTCACCCTGAAACCATGAGCACCGTCCCGTCGTCGTGACCGAACACGGCCGCAACGCCGCGTTCTGCGACCTGATGGCGCGCGCCGCAGCTTCCGCGGAGGGCTCGGCCTTTTTCTTCGTCATATCTTCCAATGTCGTCATCACGGCACCTCCCTCGCTGAGCGTTTACTCAGCGGCTCGGGCCGAAACACCGAATAAGAAACAGTCCCCGCGGATCGGCTAGAGGGACACGTCAGGGACTGTCCATCTGAGGGCCTTGTTGGTCTTCGTGTGTAGTGGGCGCGGTCGCCGCCGAGGCGTTGTGTCGGGGGGTCAGGAAGTGGTCGATGTCGACGATGAGGAACAGTGCGGTGGCGGTAGTGACCACGTGGGCGTGGTTGTTTTCGATGGTGGCTCGCAGGTGTAGTTTGCGGCCTGCTCGGGAGTGGATGTGAGAGCGGAGGGTGTAGGGGGTGTCGAGCAGGACCGGGGCGAGGTAGTCGATAGCGAGGTGGCGGGTGACGGCGAGCTCTCCCACGGTGTAGAGCAGAAACCCGAACAAGTCGTCGAGGACGGTGGCGACCGCGCCCCCGTGGGCAATCGCTGGGGCGCCGACATGGCGGGAATCGAAGCTGTGGTGGGCGTAGACGCCGTGTGCGTCGCGTCGGACGCGCAACTGGTGGCCGTGAGGGTTAGCCGGTCCGCAACCAAGGCAGTGGGGGTGGTGAGGCGGCAGGTCGACGTGTTCGGGCGGCGCCACAGCGAAGGTACGGATCCAGTCCTCGGCCTCGAAAGGTTCGGGGCCGGCGGTCTCGGGTGTGTTGGTGTTGGGTGTGTGCTCGGTCATGGACGCCTTCCGTAGGTGTCCTCACCATTAGCAATGAGGATGTCGCAGTGGGCTTTGTGGGCAAGCTCGGCCGGCGAGGTAATAGTAGCCGGGCCAGTGGTGACCGGTGGGGGTTCGCGGTGACGATGAGGTCGTCGGCGGTCGGGCCGGCTAGGTGAAACAGTGCGCGGACGGTGGGCTCGGGCAGGATGCGAGTTTCGATGTCGACGGCGCCGTGGGCGATCGCATGTTGGTGCGCGGTGCGCAGGATGGCGTCGGTGGGTGTGGTACCTCGCAGCCGGTCGACGTCAGTACCGAGTGCGCGTTCGTCGATGTCGTGACGGGCGCAGATGATCAGGAGTCGGGCGTGGGTGACGTGAGCCAGCTCGGCGGCGTGGTCGACCACGCGGTAGGAGTAGTCGGATCCGTCGGTGTCGACGAGGATCGTGCGATAGGCCGTCATGATGGGGCCTCTTTCACGAGAAGGGGGTGTTCGAGCGGGGAGGGGTGTTCGTGTGAGTGCGTGACGCGCGGGAGCGGCGGGTGGTGGGGCCGGGAGAGAGGACTGCCAGCACGATCGCCCCGGCGGCGGTGAGGGCGGCCAGCGTGAGCGCGGCCTGGCTGCTGCCGTGCACGAACGCTGCCTTGGCGAACTCGGCCAGCGGTTGGGCCGCCGGTCCGGCCTGGTCAGCGACCTGCAGAGCAGCGGCCAGGGAATCGGCGACCGGGCCGCGGGCGGGCTCGGGAAGCTGGGGCAGAGCGGGCTGGATGTGGTGGGTATAGCCTGCGGCGAGCACGCTGCCAGCCACGGCGATCCCGATCGCGGCGCCGATCTCGCGGGCAGCGTCGTTGACCGCGGCGGCGACCCCCTGTTTGGCCGCAGGGGTGTCGGCGACGATGGCGTAGGTCGCCGGGGCGGTGCACAATCCCAGACCCGCGCTCATGATCAGCAGCGGCCACAGCAGGCCGGGATAGTCCGCGGCCACGGTCAACCGGCTTACCAGCACCAGTCCGGCAGCGATGGCAAGCAGTCCTGAGACGGTCATCACTTTCAACCCGACGAGGCTCGACAACCACGGTGCGATTACCGAGATCACGACCAGCGGCACCACCATCGGCGCCAACGCCAGTGCCGAGGCCAGCGGCCCATAGCCGAGGATCAGCTGCAGGTACTGCACCAACAGCAGGAACACTCCGAAGGTAACCAGGAACTGGATGGTCACCGACAGCGAGCCGGCCCCGAAACCGCGGCGGGCGAACAACCGCACGTCCAGCAGTGGCGCAGAAGACCGCAGCTCTACGATCACAAACACCACCGCTGCCAGGAGACCGACCCCGGCGATAGCGGCGACGAGCTGGTCGGCCCAGCCCCGCGCGGGAACCTCGATCGCGGCGAACACGATCGCCGCGATCGCGACGGCCACCACCGCCGCACCCACCCAGTCCACCGGGGGATGCTCGCTCTCTCGGGACTCGGCGATAGTGCACGCCAACCCCGCCAGCACCACCCCCGCCACGGTCAACCCGACGAACACCGAAGGCCATGACCACCGCTCGAGCAGTACCCCGGCGCCGAGGATGCCCAGCACTGCCCCTGACCCCGCAACTCCGGCCCACACCCCCACCGCCCGGCCACGATGGGCAGCGGCGAACCCCGCGGTCAGGATCGACAGCGTCGAAGGCATCACCAGCGCCGCGCCCACCCCGGCCAGCGCGCGCGCTGCGATCAGCCACACCGGGTCGGCCAGCAGCAGCGGCAGCGCCGACGCGACCGAGAACACCGCCAGCCCCGTGACCAGCACACCGCGACGCCCGTAACGGTCACCGATTGCTCCGGCAGGCAGCACAAGACACGCCAGCACCAGCGTGTAACCGTCGACGATCCAGGTCAACTGGGCTTGCGTCGCCCCGGTCTCGACCGCGATCTGCGGCAACGCCGAGTACAACGCCGCCATGGCCGCGACCACCAGCGCCACCGCCAGGCACGACACCGTCAGCATCCACCACTCGGCCCTGGTCCACCGGTCGATCTCAACAGCGCCCGTCCCAGGTGTGTCCACCGGCGCCTCCCAACTCAAAGACCAACAGTCTCGGTACGAGACCATTCGTATCATAGTGGTGGGGGCTCGGGATAGAGTCGACACATACGCCCAGGGCTGAACGAGACGAATCGGAGGAGCGCGCTCCCATGACCGCCCCGGACCACGCCACGACCGACTCACTCACCGCAGTCGACGAGCAGGCCGATCCGCGGCTAGCACGCTCACGCAACCGGTTACTCGACGCGGCCGCGCCCAACTTCGGGGGTGTCTTGACGTGCCCAAGCAGGCGTTCTCGAACAAAGGTGGTCGGCTGGCGCTCCGGCCCGCGGCCACAACTGCCGCAGCACCTGCCTTCAATCCGGAAAATCTAGGTTCCCATGCGGAGCTGTCACTTCCGAGAAAGATGATCATGCCCGAGCACATGCCCATGCCCACACAGCAGGCATAACCCCTCGCTTTGGCTGCAAAGTGCCCACGTCGACGCGGATTCCACCACTGATCACGCCGTTGCGGTGACCCCGAGACTCAGGAAGATCCTGTCGGACCGAAATCTTGGTCGGCCCCTGGAGTACCACTGATCTCATGCACTGGGAACGGCCCCACACTGATTTACCGCATCCGCCAGCCCCCTCAACCCGCCGGAGACCGGGCGGCTCAGCGTCATGGATGCCGGAACTCGTTCGGAGAACGGCCGGTCCATCGCTTGAAGGCGTGTGAGAAGTTGGTGAGGTCACTGTATCCGAGCTCCGTGGCGACCTCAGTCACCGACATTGATCGGTCGAGTAGCCGCAGCATCGCACGCTCGCGCAGGAATGACTGGCGCAACTCGCGGAAAGTGGTCCCCTCTTCGGAGAGGCGCCGCTTGAGTGTGCTGACGGATATCGACAACTCGCGTGCGACCCAGTGGATACTCCCCTGTGCGGGCTCCTTCTCCAGCAGCCGTCTCGTCTTCTCCGAAAACGACGTGGTCCTGCCCCGCTGGTCGAGAGTTCGCTGCAGATCGCCGATGGCGAGTCGGTATGTGAGGGGATCGGAGAACCGGCAAACCTCGTTAAGCGTGTCCGCGGGAACATGAAGGAAGGACATCGGAGCGCCGAAAAACAGGCGCCCGGCTATTAAGTCCTCATGATTGGACAGGAGGGGCGGCACCGGCCAACTCAAGTGGAGTGTGACGGTAGGCATGTCGCCGGCGAGCATGTCAAGCAGTCGCAGTAGCGCCGACCCGCAGTAGGCGACGACCAGGCAGTCCAGGGCCGGATCGCTTGTGTGTGCGGTGAACCCGATGGTGAGGCCGTGGTCACTTGGATGGAACTGTGGACTGAGAGCTGTCGAGATCAACGGCAGATAGGTGAGCAACTCCACGATCTCGGCTACCGAGCCTGCGCTGACCAGCGGAGAACTCAACGGGCCGAAGGACGTCAACTGGGCCTGTTCAGCGAACGCAAAGCCGAGCAGTGTTGCCTGGTCGACGTCGAGTTCGGGGTAGACCTCCCGAAACCACCGTATGGGGGCCTGAACGTCGCGCTGAATCAGCGTCGCCTCGTCGGTTCCTTCGCGAGACATGATGTTGCGAAGCCGCGCGACGGCGTCTGGGTCGAATGCTTGGCGCTCGAGCAATTGCACGAACAGGAGCGGGGGCACACCCTCGTCATCGAGGATCATTGGTTCACCAGATCCCTTTGAGCCGAATTCACAAGTTTTTGACTCCGCAGAACATAGCCGTAGCGGTCATCCCCGACGACACTTTGATCAAGTTCCCAAGGCGAGGACAACGTATCAGGAGTTGGTTATGGCAGTTGTCACCTTTGTCTCACACGACGGCAAGAAGCACGAGGTCCCTTTCCAAGAAGGACAGTCGCTGATGCAGGTCGCGACCAACAATGCAGTGCCCGGCATCGACGGCGACTGCGGAGGCGAGGCCGCGTGCGGCACCTGCCATGTGATCGTCGATCCGCAGTGGTCCGAGGAGGTGGGCCTCTCCGGCTCCGACGAGGAGGAGATGCTCGCGATGAACCCTGAGCGTCAACCGACCTCTCGACTGTCCTGCCAGATTCCGGTCTCCGAGGCGTGGGACGGCCTGACCGTCCTAATGCCTGAGTTTCAGATGTGACGACGAGAGAGACGATAAGACGCAATGAAGTTTTCTGAGGCAATCGCCGCTAAGGTTCAGTCGACTATCCCGATGGAGCGGCAGATCCAGGGCGCACAACTGTACGACAAGACGCGGCGATGGGTGACCGGAGCGAACGGAGAGAGGCTTTTCATCGAGAGCCCCATCCCTCCTGTGGAGGACGTCGAACTCGCCGACATCGACCTCAGCAACCCTTTCCTCTATCGCCAGGGGCGCTGGCAGTCGTACTTCGAGCGCGTACGCAACGAGGCTCCGGTCCACTACCAGCCTAACAGTCCGTTCGGGCCGTTCTGGTCCGTCACAAGGCATGCCGACATCATGGCCGTCGACAAGAACCACGAGGTCTTCTCCGCCGAGCCGTTGATCGTCATCGGGGTTCCACCTCGTTTTCTTGATATCGAGATGTTCATAGCGATGGATCCGCCACGACACGACGCGCAGCGGGCCGCTGTCCAAGGCGTGGTCGCACCGAAGAACCTGCGTGAGATGGAGGGTCTGATTCGATCGCGCGTCCAGGAGGTGCTGGACAACCTGCCCGTGGATCAGCCGTTCGACTGGGTCCAGAACGTCTCGGTCGAGTTGACCGCTCGGATGCTTGCGACCCTCCTGGACTTTCCCTACGAGCAGCGCCGCAAGCTCGCTTACTGGTCTGATCTCGCATCCTCGATGGAGCAAGCCAACGGCGGCCCCTCGGACAATGACGAGGTGTTCCGCGGCATGCGCGACATGGCGCGAGGTCTCAGCACTCTCTGGCGCGACAAGGCTGCCCGGACAGCTGCCGGGGAGGAACCCGGATTCGACTTGATCACCCTGTTGCAGAGCAACGAAGACACCAAGGATCTGATCGACCGACCGATGGAGTTCCTGGGCAACCTTGTGTTGCTGATCGTCGGAGGCAACGACACGACGCGGAACTCGATGAGCGGCGGTGTTCTCGCGTTGAACCGGTTCCCTGACCAGTTCGAGAAGCTGAAGGCGAACCCTGACCTGATCCCCAATATGGTCTCGGAGATCATTCGGTGGCAAACACCGTTGGCCTACATGCGCCGGATCGCCAAGGCCGACACCGTGCTGAACGGGCAGTTCATCCGCAAGGGCGACAAGGTAGTGATGTGGTACGCCTCAGGCAACCGTGATGAGCGGATGTTCGATCGGCCCGACGACTTCATCATCGACCGGGCCAACGCTCGCAACCACATCTCCTTCGGCTTCGGTGTCCACCGCTGCATGGGCAACCGACTGGCGGAATTACAGCTGCGGATTCTCTGGGAAGAGTTGCTTTCTCGCTTCGAAAAGATCGAGGTCGTCGGCGAGCCCGAGTATGTGCAGTCCAACTTTGTCAGGGGCATCAGCAAGATGATGGTCCGTCTCACCCCGAAATCCGACGTATGACCTTACATCGGGCCCTCGTCGTCGGGGCCAGCCATGCCGGAGCCCAACTCGCGGCCAGTCTTCGACAGGAAGGGTGGACCGGCGAGATCGTTCTCATCGGCGATGAGTCGACGTTGCCCTACCAACGCCCTCCTTTGTCGAAGGCGTACCTGGCCGGGAAGAGCACACTCGACGAGCTTGCGATCCGCAATGCCGATTTCTATAGCAAGCAGGGAATCCAAGTCCTGAATGCGACGGTGGAGGCGATCGACCGCTCGGGTGGTCATCTCTCACTGAGTACCGGCGGCGCACTAGCTTACGACCAGCTTGCGCTGTGCACTGGCGCCCGCCCTCGGCGACTCCCCACCCCGGGAGCCAACTTGGCCGGAGTCTACTACTTACGCACAGTCGCAGACGTCGAGATGATCCGAGTGGCCGCCCACGCAGGACGTCGGGCAGTGATCATCGGCGGCGGTTACATCGGACTGGAGACGGCTGCCTCGTTGCGTGCACTGGGGCTGGAGGTCACCGTGCTCGAGGCGACTGGGCGCGTCCTTGAGCGGGTCACTGCCCCCGAAGTATCAGCGTTCTTCGACCGTATTCACCGGCAGGAGGGCGTGAAAATCCGGACGGGTGTGCTGGTCGAGGTTCTGTCCGGCGAGGACAGGGTCCGTGAAGTAGTTCTGTCCGGTGGCGAGTCAATTCCCGCTGACCTCGTCATTGTCGGCATCGGCGTTGAGCCGAACACCGATCTTGCCGCCGCCGCAGGTCTGGTCATTGATAACGGCGTCGTGATCGACGACCAGGCCCGGACCAGCGACCCCGACATCGTGGCCGCCGGGGATTGCGCAAGCCACAGCATGGCTCGCTACAGCCGCCCTCTACGCCTGGAGTCTGTGCCGAGCGCGCACGAGCAAGCCAAGGTCGCTGCCGCGACGGTGTGTGGGAAGTCCAAGAAGATAGCGGCGCTTCCATGGTTCTGGTCGGATCAATATGATCTCAAGCTCCAGATCGCCGGTCTGAACACCGGTTACGACGAAGTCATCCTCAGCGGAGACCCGACCCGAGACCGCGACTTCACCTGCTTCTACCTCCGTGAGGGAGAGCTTATTGGCGCCGACTGCATCAACCGCCCCCGTGACTTCATGTTCAGCAAGCGGGTAATCACGCAGCAACTCCCCATCGACCGAACTGAACTGGCGCTTGCCAGCTCCGCCTGAGATGACGGGTCTTCGGGCGATGGGTACGAAATGGTGAGTGCGGGCTGCGTTTCGGAAAGGAACACAAGTGACGAACATTATCCATCTCCCGCTGGCGAAGGGTCGTGAGCGACTCTCGTCGGTCCTCATGGTGCCACTGCCGAGTCGGGTCGACGCGGCCCTGCTCGGGGCCAGTGACCGGTGGCCTGTCCGAGAGCTCGCCCCGCCCCCGGCGGGGTCAGGCCTCAAACCGGTCTTAGGGACCGCTGGCATGCCTCTGCTCGGTCACACCCTGGACTACATCCGGTTCGGATCTAACTTCTCCCGGGCCAGGTACCAGCGGCTAGGACCTGTGTCGTGGATGGGCGCCTTCGGCACGAAAATAGTGGCGGTTGCCGGACCGGATGCCATACAGGAGGTGCTGACCACCAAGGCGAAGTCGTTCTCCCAGGACGGGTGGACCTATCTCATCGATGCCTTTTTTCATCGGGGCCTGATGTTGATGAGCTTCGACGAACACAGGATGCATCGGCGGATCATGCAGGAGGCGTTCACCCGCGACCGACTCGCCGGCTACGTCGACCAGCTCGGCCCGACGCTGGAGGCCAGCATCCCAGGGTGGACAGCGGGACAATCCACCACGCGCATCTACCCGCTGCTGAAGGCACTAACTCTCGACGTCGCCACGAAGGTCTTCATGGCAGGTCGGGGGGGTAGCGAGGATACCGATGCCATCAACGACGCCTTCGTGGCCACCGTGCGTGCGGCCAGCTCGATCATCCGTTTCCCGTTACCGGGGACTCGTTGGCGAGCGGGAGTCCGTGGGCGCGCGCTCTTGGAGGACTACTTCACCCGGCACCTGCCGGCGGCTCGAAGTGGCCAAGGAGGCGACCTCTTTGCGGGGCTGTGCCATGCGCGCACGGCCGACGGTGAGGCGTTCACCGATGAGGACGTCGTTAGCCACATGATCTTCTTGATGATGGCGGCCCACGACACATCGACCATCACCACCACCGCTGCCGCCTACTTCCTCGCCAAGCACCCGGCCTGGCAGGAACGGGCGCGGGCCGAGTCCGACCGACTCGGTGGACGCCGCCCGGACATCGACGACCTGGACTCACTGGAGACTCTCGACCTGGTGATCAAGGAGACACTCCGTCTGGTGGCGCCCGTGCCCATCGTGATGCGCAAGACGGTCGAAGACGTGGATATCGCCGGCCACCACATCCCGGCGGACACCCTGGTGGCCGTGGCTCCGTCGGTGAACCACTTCGACGAGTCGTGCTGGACCGACCCCGACACCTTTGACCCTGACCGCTTCAGCGAACCGCGGCGTGAGGACCAGAATCACCGCCTCGGGTGGATCCCCTTCGGAGGAGGGGTACACAAGTGCATCGGTCTGCACTTCGGCACCCTCGAAGTCAAGGCGATTCTGCACCACATGCTACGCACCTACACCTGGACGGTCCCCGATCAGTATGAAGCGAGGTGGGACAACACCTCGCTCCCCATTCCGGTCGACGGGTTGCCGATAACTCTGGAGCGCAGATGAATAAGGCACCGCTGGCGCACTCGTGGGCGACCGACTTCCTCGACATCGAGCACGAGTCCGTCCGGGCGTTCACCGCCGCCGCGGTTGGGGATGCGGGCACCGACCGGGACAAGGCGAAGCGCCTCTTCGCCGCCGTCCGCGACCAGATCCGGTACGACCCCTACACGGTGTCGGACGATCCCGCCCATTATCGAGCAAGCTTCGTCCTCGAGACCGGGCGCGCCTATTGCGTCCCGAAGGCGGTGCTCTTGACCGCGGTGTGCCGTGCGGCAGGGATTCCGGCGCTACTGGGGTTTGCCGACGTCCGAAATCATTTGCAGACCGAAGCGTTGCGAGCGCTCATGGGCGGCACGGACCTGTTCGTCTATCACGGCTACAGCCATCTCTACGTCAACGGCCGGTGGATGAAGGCGACCCCGGCGTTCAACACCGAGTTGTGTGCCCGTTTCGGGGTGCCGCCGGTGGATTTCGATGGCGAGCACGACGCCCTCCTGCACGCCTTCGCCGCCGACGGAGCCCTGCACATGGAGTATGTCCGCGAGCGCGGCGTCTTCGACGACCTGCCTTTGAACACGATCTTGACCGAGCTTCGGCATACCTATGGACAGCGAATCTTTGAGCGCACCCACGTGATCGCTGACGCTTTCACCGACACACCCGACAGATGCACCCAGCCCGACGGGATCGCCCGCGGGCTCCACTCACTCCCGGAGGCCCGATGAGCACGGCGACCACAGCGGATGCCCTGGACGTACGCAACCCCGCCGACGGCCGGCTGGTCGCAACCGTCCCCATCGATACCCGCGAGACCGTGAACAGCATCGCGGCCGATCTCCGCCGCGCTCAGCTCGGGTGGGCTCAGGCAAGCCCGCGGCAACGCTCCCGATGGTTGCATCGCTGGCGAGACTGGATCCTGGCTCACACCGACGAACTCACCGATCTGCTGCAAGCCGAAACAGGCAAGGTGCGCCCCGACGCCCTGGTTGAGACGACAGCATCGTGCGAGTTCATCACCTACTACGCAAACCATGCCGAGAAGTTTCTCGCTGACGAGCAAGTCCGATCCGCAGGTCTGCTAAGTCTGCCGAAACGGTTGTCCAAGACCTACCACCCGTACCCGGTTGTCGGGCTCATCACACCGTGGAACTTCCCGATCACCCTCTTCCTCATGGATGCAGCTCCTGCGCTGGCTGCCGGATGCGCAGTCCTGGCGAAGTCCTCGGAAGAGACGCCACTGACCTGTGCACGAGTCGTCGAGGGCTGGCACGAGATCGGCGCCCCACCAGTTTTGGCGCATGTTGTGGGTGCTAGCGAAGCAGGTGCTGCGGTCGTGGACGCCGCTGACTTCGTTCAGTTCACGGGCTCGACAGCCACCGGGAGGACAATCGCGATCCGCTGTGCCGAGCAATTGAAGCCTGTGAGCTTGGAGTTAGGTGGTAAAGATCCGGCGATCGTGCTGGAGGATGCCGACCTTGCTCGTGCTGTGGAGGGGATCGCGTGGGGCGGTCTGTTCAACGCGGGGCAGGTCTGCATCTCAGTCGAGCGGGTGTATGTGGTCTCTGAGATCTACGACGAGTTCGTGGCCCGGCTGGCTCAACGAGTACGGTCACTTACCCAAGGTGCCGCGGCAGGTGACGACGTAGGTGCGATGGTCACGGCGAGACAGGTCGAGATAGCCGATCGCCACGTCAGCCAGGCAGTGGCGGCAGGTGCGCAGGTACTGGCCGGCGGAACCCTAAGCGCGGTCGGGAACTACTACGCTCCAACCGTTGTGGTCGGCGTCGACCACACAATGGCCTGCATGACCGAGGAGACCTTCGGCCCCACGATCCCTGTGATGCGTGTCGCGGACGAGGACGAGGCCATCCACCTGGCTAACGACTCGGCGTTCGGCTTGTCTGCCACAGTGTGGACCCGCGACCATGCTCGTGCGCGGCGTATCGCACAACGTCTGGACGCGGGTGCAGTCAACATCAACGACGTCTTCAGCAACCTCTTCGCCACCACACTGCCGCACAGTGGATGGAAGGCCTCAGGTATCGGTGCGCGACTAGGCGGCGCCTACGGACTTCACAAATACTGCCGGGTCCAGTCCGTGACCGAGCCGCGGATCCCTGTCCTGACACGAGAACTCACGTGGTACCCGTACACCTCCCGACGTACGGCCATCGCCGAAAAAGTATTGCGTGCAGCAGCCGGTCGCGGTCTACGACAACGCCTCGGCCTGAACAAGGAGCACAGCAAGTGACGACACACAATCCCCATACCGCCGCGAAAACAGTGGCGATCACCGGGGGAGCCCGCGGCATCGGCTACCAGACCGCGAAGGAGCTGATCCGACGAGGTCACCGCGTGGCCATCGGCGACATCGACGAGGCACGTGCTAAGGAGACCGCCGCCGAACTGGGGGTTAAGGTTGTCACCCGCCTCGATGTCACCGACCCTGACTCGTTCAAAGACTTTCTCGACCTAGTCGAGGGAGACCTCGGCCCCCTCGACGTGCTGATCAACAACGCGGGCATCATGCCCACCGGGCACACCCACGAGGAAGACGACGCGGTGACCCGGCGGCAGGTCGAGATCAACGTCCTGGGAGTCATCTTTGGGACCAAACTCGCCCTTCAACGGATGCTCCCTCGTCGTACTGGACACATCATCAACACCGCATCACTGGCCGGCGAGCTCGCCGTCCCCGGTCTGGCGACCTACTGCGGCACCAAATTCGCGGTCATCGGATTCACGGAGGCGGCGCGACTGGAATACCGCAAGTCAGGCGTGCGGCTGTCCACAGTGCGGCCCACGTTCACCAACACCGAACTCGTTGCTGGGACAGCAGGAGCCAAGGGACTGCGCAATGCAGAGCCCGAGGAAATCGCTCGAGTGACAGGCGAACTGATCGAGAAACCGCGGCCCTTCGTGCGCGTCACTCGCCTCGCAGGGAGCATGGTCGCAGCGATGAAGTTCGTCCCCGAACGGCTCGCCACCAGGCTCGGATCGGCCCTGGACACAGACTCTGTATTCCTCGACGACGTGGACATGGGGGCACGTCAGGCCTACCTGGACAGAATTCGGAACAACTGACCTGGTCTTCGAACCCACCACCCAGAAAAGGAAGATACATGCCCCGCAAGATCCTGATCAAGGACTACCCCCATCAGATCGGGGGGCACTGTGGTTCTGGCGCAATGCGGGATCTTCTGCACTGGCATGGACTGGGGTGGGAAGGGCCACCCGATGAAGGTCTGGTGTTCGCACTCGGCGGCTCGCTGGGGCTAGCGTACCTCCGATCGAATGACCTGGTTCCACCATTGTATTTGGTGGGACGAGGGGCCGACTTCGAAATCGATCTACCCCGCCGGCTAGGCGGACAGGTCCACGTTCTCACCACCGACGATCCCAGTGAGGGATGGTCTTGGGTTCTCGACGAGATCGACGCAGGCAGACCCAGCCTGGTGTGGGGCGACATAGCCGAGCTACCGTACCTGCAGGTCCAGTTGCAGATGAGTCGCCACGACATCGTGGTGATCGGTTACGACGAAGCTAAGGGGATTGCCTTCGTCGTAGACAATGATCGCGCCGAGGTGCAGGAAGTCCCGCTCGATTCGCTGGCTCGGGCGCGTTCCTCGACGTCCTTCCCTCAACCGACGCGCCACTGTACATACCGCATCACCTGGCCGAGCGCGCTGC
This sequence comes from Rhodococcus sp. 5A-K4, assembly GCF_046097995.1. Taxonomy (NCBI): domain Bacteria; kingdom Bacillati; phylum Actinomycetota; class Actinomycetes; order Mycobacteriales; family Nocardiaceae; genus Rhodococcus; species Rhodococcus sp. 5A-K4. Next base: position 44,627 of record NZ_JBJURM010000035.1, on the reverse strand, counting down.
CAGACATGGCAACAGTGGCGGCAGAGGCATTTCGCCAATCCGCGGCCAACATGCGCCACCCGTCACAGCCGGGGATCGTTGATCTCACGACCATGGAGGCCGGGGCCGAGGGGCTAGCTGCAGTCGAGCAGTTGGCGGCCGACCTTCGAGCCTGGGCAGACCTTCCGACAAGAGATCTTGAGATCTTCCTGTTCAGTCTGGGCGCTTTCATCGAGAAGGCGGGCACCGGCGGCGGCCTATTCCGCCGGTTGCTCGCCGATGGCTGCGCGGATGTCGCACGCCTGACCGGTGATCTAGCCACCGCCGACCTCGCCGTCGCCGCCAGCCGTTGTGCGCAGGCATGGACCGAAACTGCACGTGCCGGGACCCAACGCGACATTGATGCGCGCGCTCGCTTAGCGGCGGTGGTCACGGCGGCTAGCCGACTACCAGAACTCGAGTCGAACCTGGTCGAGTCCCTGGAATTGGCTTCAACCTCACTTACGGCTGCAGGTCTCTGACAGCCCGCTGTTAACCAGGACGCCCGGTGAATTGATCTGCGGATCGCTGTTCGTTCGCAGGCACTATCGAATGAAGGAATGGTATGCAGAGCACGATGATGAACTTTCCCTTGACAACTGCGGCGATTCTGCGCCACGGTTCGAGTGTGCATAGCTCGGCAACCGTACGGACCTTGCAGTCCGACGGGAGCGTTAAGGTCGGCACTTTCGCCGAAGTCGGACGGAGAGCCGCACAGTTGGCCAACGCATTGCGCGGTTGCGGGATCACAGGCGATGAGCGTGTTGCGACCTTTATGTGGAACAACCAGGAGCATGTTGAGGCCTACTGTGCGGTGCCCTCGATGGGCGCAGTGCTGCACACCCTGAACCTACGTCTCACCCCTGATCAACTTGTCTACATCGGCAACCACGCCGAGGATCAGGTCGTAATTCTCGATGGAAGCCTGCTGCCCTTGCTGGCCCCTGTACTGCTGCAGCTCACCAGCGTGCACACCGTCGTCGTGACCGGCGAAGTGGACCTTACCCCGCTGCACCGTGACGGGGTCAGGGTCGTGGGGTACGAGGAGTTCCTCGCCTCTCAGTCCGATACGTTCGACTGGCCTGATCTCGATGAGCAGTCCGCAGCCGCTATGTGTTATACCTCGGGTACCACCGGCAACCCCAAAGGGGTCGCCTACAGCCACCGGTCGACGTACTTGCATTCGATGGCGGCCTGCGCCGCCGACGGACTGCGAGTCAGCTGCGATGATCGGATCCTTGCCATCGTGCCGATGTTCCACGCCAACGCTTGGGGACTAGTCTATGCCGCCCTTATGTCGGGCGCCGACCTACTCATGCCTGACAGGTTCCTGCAGGCTGAGCCGCTGGTGCGGCTCATCGACGCGCAGAGGCCGACCGTCGCGGGCGCAGTTCCGACGATCTGGAATGACGTCTTAAACTTCTTGGAGGCAAACTCCAGCTATGACATCTCCTCTCTCGGTCTGGTCGCCTGCGGTGGTTCCGCAGTACCCCTTCACCTGATGGAGGCCTTCGAGGAGAGGTACGGCGTGCAGGTCGTCCAGGCATGGGGAATGACCGAAACCTCGCCGCTGGCCGCCATCGCACGCCCACCGGTATCGCTCGATGTGCAGGAGCGCTGGCGCCTGCGCGCCACCCAAGGCCGCCCGGTTGCAGGGGTGGAGCTGAGGATTGTCGACGACGAGGGCAATAAGCTCCCGCACGACGGCGAAGCGGTCGGTGAGTTGCAAGCACGCGGGCCCTGGATTACCGGCTCGTACGTCGGCGAGGAGCATGACAGTGAGAAGTTTCAGGAAGGGTGGTTACGCACCGGCGACGTCGGGCGGATCGATGCACGCAATTTCGTGACGCTGACCGACCGCGCCAAGGACGTGATCAAGTCCGGCGGGGAGTGGATCTCCTCGGTCGAGCTCGAACTGCTGCTTGCCGGTCATCCAGACGTGCTCGAGGCATCTGTGATCGGAGTGCCGGACGAGAAGTGGCAAGAACGCCCCCTCGCGGTGATCGTTCCACGTGAGGGCCGCGAGCCCACACCTGCTAGTCTGCGCGACTTCCTCGACGGCAAGGTCGCCAAGTGGTGGCTGCCCGAGCGTTGGTGCTTCATCTCCGAGGTGCCCAAGACCTCAGTCGGCAAGTTCGACAAGAAGCGCCTACGCTCCCTGCACGCCGAAGGAGAGCTAGCTGTCATCGAAATCTAGGAAATTTTTTTCCAACCGGAGTTCTGAATAGGACGAGGCAGATGGAACGCGGGGCGGGAAGTTTTTCACGACACCGGCGTCCATCGCAGACTACGGCACTGGTGAAGGAGATGGGGTCGTGATCTCCCGTTGGGCGGGACACCTCGCCTGACCAACGTGGAGTTGAGCGAAGGGCTGCCACCGCACTCTCCGGAGTGCGCTCAGGTGTATTTGCATAACGGTCACACTCGAGACCGGCATTAAGCGCGGTTTCATCGACAGGAAGGTCGGACCATGGGCAAAGCTTCGGATGCGGTCGGGGGGTCGGTCGACCCAGACATGGAGGACTGGGTGCGCTCATTCCGGCCGCTGGAAGAATCTAGCTCGCCTGAGTTGCCACCCCACCACCCCAACTGTCTTGGGTGCGGGCCGACGAACCCGCACGGGCATTACCTGTCGGTACGGCGTTGCCGAGACGGCGTCGTTGCTCACCACCTCTTCGACCAACGTCACGTAGGGGCGCCCAGGATAGCACACGGCGGCGCGGTGGCGACCGTAATCGACGATCTTTTCGGTTTCCTGCTCTACACGGTCGGAGAACTCGGCGTGACGCGCCGTCTCGAACTCGACTACCTCGCGCCGGTTCTGCTTGCCACGCCTTACACCCTGCACGCCGATACACGGTCTCGCGATGGCCGGAAATTGAATCTCGCGGCCAGGATCGAGGATATAGAGGGTCGATCGGTCACCACGGCGACCGCCCTGTTCATCCTGGTCGACGTCGAACATTTCCTGCAGTCACAGGCGAATACTAAGAGGCAAGCATGAATGTACCGACCGAGAGGGAACTGCTCCTGGACGCCTTACTCACCGATCACGGCGCAGCCGGACCTTACGAAGCGTTCCGACGGCTGCGAGAGACGCGCCCCGTCTTGGTTACGCGATCGGGGGTGCTGGTATTGAGTCGCTACGACGATTGCGCGGCGGCGCTCCGCGACCGCAGACTCGGCAAGGCCGACGAGTCGCTGGGCTTCGGCTTGTCCGAGATCCCTGACGAGCTGCAACGTCGGGCCATGCATCGATTCCGGCGCACCATGCTGTTCCGTAACCCCCCTGACCATCACCGGCTGCGTCGACTGGTGGCCGACGTGTTCACCCCTCGACACATTGACGAGTTGCGCAGCCGCATCATCACACAGATCCATCACCTACTTAACGTCATGGAGGTACAGGTCTTCGTCGACATCATCACCGATCTGGCGCTCCCGCTGCCTGTGAATGTGATAGGCGAACTTCTGGGAGTTCCCGCGGCCGATCGGGCAGTTGCCGCGCCATTGGTGCGTGCCCTGCTCGCCTCACTGGAACCCGGAGCCAATGTTGAGGCTCTGACCGCCGCCTGTGAAGCCGAGAACCAACTTGCCATGTATTTCGCTGACCTGTTGGCGGTCAAACGCGCCCGCCCCGCCGATGACCTACTCAGCCGACTCGCCGTCGCGCACGGCGACGACATCCTGGATGACGACGAATGCGTCGGCACCGCGATTCTGTTGTTCGCCGCAGGGTTCGAAACCACCACAAACCTCATCGGCAACGGCGTCGCCGCGCTGCTCGCTCACCCCGACCAAATGCGCGAACTGGGTGCCAGGCCCGACTTGGCGAGCAATGCCGTCGAAGAATTGTTGCGTTACGACTCCCCCGTCCAGACCAACGGGCGCACGGTGCTCGAGCCGACACGGCTGGCAGGAGTCGATCTACATCCCGGTCAGATCGTATTGACCTTGCTCGGGGCGGCCAACAGAGATCCGGACCGATTTTGTGACCCGGATAAGCTCGACATCACCCGAACCGGAGTCCCACCGTTGTCGTTCGGCGCCGGCATTCACTTCTGTCTCGGCGCGCCGCTGGCCCGGCTCGAAGGATCCCTACTGTTCCCGATCCTGGTGGCTCGTTTTCCCGGTCTCCAGCTCGTCGAACAGCCTCGCTGGCGTACCGGGCTATCCTTCCGCGGGCTATCGAGTTTAAAGGTGGCAACCAGATGAGCCCTCCCCTACCCCCCACCAGAAGGGCTCAAAGTCTCGGGAGTTGAACCCGACCGAACCACCTCAATCGATCGGAGTCGCAGTGTCAGCGCAGCCTTTCCTAGGCTTCGCAGGTCGGGCGCCGACTCGCTTGCACGGCGCGACCGGAACCAGTTTGTCAGATCCATGCTCAGGGAGACGAGTTTACGGCCTGCGCGTGTGGTAGACGTGAGCGTGCGCGTGTGGTACATGTGAGCGGCTGGTGGCGGGGCCGGGAGAGAGAATACCGCAGCCCCGTGACCAGCACACCGCGACGCCCGTAACGGTCACCGATTGCTCCGGCAGGCAGCACAAGACACGCCAGCACCAGCGTGTAACCGTCGACGATCCAGGTCAACTGGGCTTGCGTCGCCCCGGTCTCGACCGCGATCTGCGGCAACGCCGAGTACAACGCCGCCATGGCCGCGACCACCAGCGCCACCGCCAGGCACGACACCGTCAGCATCCACCACTCGGCCCTGGTCCACCGGTCGATCTCAACAGCGCCCGTCCCAGGTGTGTCCACCGGCGCCTCCCAACTCAAAGACCAACAGTCTCGGTACGAGACCATTCGTATCATAGTGGTGGGGGCTCGGGATAGAGTCGACACATACGCCCAGGGCTGAACGAGACGAATCGGAGGAGCGCGCTCCCATGACCGCCCCGGACCACGCCACGACCGACTCACTCACCGCAGTCGACGAGCAGGCCGATCCGCGGCTAGCACGCTCACGCAACCGGTTACTCGATGCGGCCACCCATCTGCTGTCCACCGGTGGCGTCGAAGCGGTCACTGTCGAAGCCGTCACCCGCATGTCGAGGGTCGCGCGCGCGACTCTATACCGACACTTCGGTAGCACCAATCACCTGCTCGCGGCAACCTTCGAACGGCTACTCCCTCACGTCGACACCCCTTCCGGCACCGGACCCGTGCGCGAGCGGCTGATCGCACTGCTCACCACCGAATCCGACCTCATCGAACAGGCCCCAGTACAGATGACCACCCTGGCATGGCTGGCCATGGGGTCCCTTGGCGACGCCCACACCGACCCCGCCCGCCGCCCCGATCCGGCCGCGATCACCTCGCTACGCGCCCGCATCATAGAGCAATACCGCCAACCCTTCGACTACATCCTCACCAGCCCCGACGCCCGTGCCATGCTCGGCGAACTCGACACCACCTTCGCCCTCATCGAACTCCTCGGCCCGATCGTCTTCGCACACCTCACCGGACTGCGCACCATCGACCACGACGATTGCACCCGACTCGTCGACAACTTCCTCACCACCCACCGAATAGGCGCGGCATCAACCACTCCGGCCGAGCACAGAACGCGGTAACCGAAGACCTGGGCCAGTCGGTCAGAACAAAAAGTGTCGCGGACCCGCAGAGCCCGGTGTCGTAGCAAGCATGCTGTAGTGGACGGCGACTCAGCGCAGCCGTCCTGCGCGTTGTTGGTGTGGTGGGACCTTGATGCGTGGGTGCTGAAGGCCGAGGTTGACGAGCGCTTCGCGGCGTTCGAGGTAAGGCAGGACGGTCGTCGATGTGTCGTCGACGTCGAGGACATCGACGATCCGGCAAAGCCAGCATTGTTACGGCCACCGAGCGCCGTGACGCTTCCACAACTTCTCTTCCGGAGTCACATACGCACACCACCAACAAGAAGATCAACGATCACTTCTTATCCGAAACACGATGAGCGCCCTCCTGCCGGTTTGGGTGTTCGTTTTGACCGTCGTCATACCGGACGGTTAAGAACGGGCGTCTGGGCGCGACTGATGTCAGTTTCAGAAGACGGCTGCACTATGCCAGAAGTGGACTGCACTAGAGGGTCGACTAAGTCGACATAGCTTAAAGAGTGATGTCCACAAATCTCGCTAACGAAGCGAGCAGCCTCTCGCCGACAACGGAATCAGTGAATCGAACCGGAGTTTCCGGAGACTTCATCCTTTGGGAAAGATGGAGTCATGTCCTCAGCAACGAACAAGAGGTACCCGCCCGAACTGCGTGAGCGGGCAGTGCGGATGGTCGCAGAAGTCCAACACGAGTACCCGTCCGAGTGGGCCGCAGTCGAATCCGTCGCTGACAAACTCGGCATCGGAACAGCGCAAACGCTGCTCAACTGGGTCCGGAGAGCTCAGACCGACGCCGGCGAACGTCCCGGTGTGACGAGCGAAATGGCAGCGGAGATGCGCAAACTTCGAGCCGAGAATCGGGAACTCAAGCGCGCCAACGAGATCCTGAATTCGGCATCGGTTTTCTTCGCAGCGGAGCTCGACCGCAACAACAAGTGATCATCGACTTCATCAACCGATACAAGAGTGAGTACGGCGTCGAGCCGATGTGCAGGGTGCTCAGCGAGCATGGCTGCTCAATTGCGCCGTCCACCTACTACGACGCGCGCAATCGTTCCGCATCTCGGCGGGCTCTGCGCGACGAAGAGCTCAAAGCCGCGGTCAGCCGTGTACATGCCGAGAATTATTCGGTCTACGGAGCCCGGAAGGTGTGGCTGGAAATGCGTCGAGAAGGCATCGACGTGGCACGGTGCACGGTCGAACGGTTGATGGGTGTCCTCGGGCTCGAAGGTGCACGTCGAGGCAAGGCGAAACGGACCACTATCGCAGATCCACAAGGCCGTCGGGCGGACGATCTGGTGCAGCGAAAGTTCAACCCGGTTGCGCCAAATGTGTTGTGGGTAGCCGACTTTACCTATGTTTCGACGTGGTCGGGTTGGGTGTACGTCGCGTTCGTGATCGATGCGTATTCACGGCGGATTCTGGGTTGGAGGACTGCGACGACGATGGCGACACCGTTGGTACTCGATGCGATCGAGCACGCGATCTGGACTCGACGCCGAGAAGGGATTACCGAACTGGCCGGGCTCATTCACCACAACGACCGCGGGTCGCAAGGCGTATTCAACCGGTCGTCGCAACACCTACCCGATAGAGGTGTTCGATGAGAGCCATCGAGAGGCAGAAACGAGTCCGGGAATATCGAGGACAGATCGCTTCACCAGGGCGACCGACAATAGCCTGGCGTGAAGACCGGGTTCGCTTCTGGATCGCGATCGCCGGTGGAGCGAAAACCGTTGACGCGGGGATTACCGCCGGAGTGTCAGAGCCGGTCGCTCATCGTTGGTTCAAGCATGCTGGTGGAGTGAATCCGCAACTGCCCCCTAGTGTTTCTGGACGGTACATCTCCTCGTCCGAGCGTGAGGACATCGCGCTTTGGCGTGCGCAAGGCGAAGGAGTCCGACAAATTGCTCGCCGTCTGGGCCGCAGCCCGTCGACGATCTCGCGGGAGCTGCGCAGGAACGCGTCAACGCGAACCTACCGACTCGAGTACAAAGCATCGACAGCTCAATGGCATGCCGAGCGTCGTGCTCGCAGGCCCAGGGTCGCCAAAATGGTCATCAACGGTCGATTGCGTGAGTACGTGCAGGACAGGCTCAGCGGTGAGGTCCACACCACCACAGGGAAAGTCGTAGGTCCTGACGGTCCGTCTTGGGATGGGAAGAACAAACCCCATCGCGGAGATCGGGCGTGGGTGACGGGGTGGAGCCCCGAGCAGATCTCGAAACGGCTGCCGCTCGATTTCCCCGATGACGAATCGATGAGGATCTCAGCCGAGGCGATTTACCAGGCTCTTTACATCGAAAGCCGTGGCGGGTTGGAGCGAATGCAATCCTGGCATCTACGGCGAGGCAGGACCAAACGAATGCCCAGATCGCGTGCACGCCAGCAAACGTGGGCTCATGTCACTGCAGACACCGTGCTGGCTAAACGTCCGAAAGAGGTCGCTGATCGTAAACTCGCCGGCCACTGGGAGGGCGACTTAATCATCGGACTGAAGCGTTCTGCGGTAGCGACATTGATCGAGCGCACCTCCCGCTACGCGGTGCTCGTCCATCTCCCTCGCCAAAAAGGATACGGGATGATTCCCCCGAGGAAAAACGGCCCAGCACTGGCCGGTTACGGCGCCTTGACCATGAAAGACGCCCTGGCCAAGGCCGTCACCCCTCTACCGAAAACCCTCAGGCGGTCTTTGACATGGGATCGAGGCAAGGAACTCTCAGCTCACGCACTCTTCACCGAACAGACCGGTGTCCCAGTATATTTCGCTGATGCCAAGAGCCCATGGCAGCGAGGCAGCAATGAGCATCTCAACGGTTTGCTACGCCAGTATTTTCCGAAGGGGACCGACCTTTCCCGATGGAATTCCGCGGAGATCACCGCAGTGGCGAACGTGATCAACAACCGCCCCCGAGGAATCCTTGATTGGCGCACCCCCGCGGAGGTATTCGAAGAATTGCTACGATCTGCACAACAACACACTGTTGCGACGACCGGTTGAATACGCCCAATATACGTCAATTACGTTCACCGACAGGCTCATTGAGGTGGGTATCGATGCCTCGATCGGGGCGACTGGGTCGAGTTACGACAATGCTCTCGCCGAGACGATCAACGGGTTGTACAAGACCGAGTTGATCAAACCTCGTGGGCCGTGGCGAACGGTCGAGCATGTGGAGATCGCGACGTTGGAGTGGGTGGACTGGTTCAACCACCGGCGACTCTACGAGCATTGTGGGGATGTGCCTCCTGCCGAACTCGAGGCGTTCTACTACGGTGAACACAGAACTACGCGAATTGCGGAGTTCTCAAATCAGTAAGTCTCCGGACTCGCCGGTGCGATTCACAGAGTGAGCGAGTGCTACGGAATCATCCGGTGACTGGGCGCGTTTACCGCCGGGGCGTGGTTCGGGTTCGTTCGGTTTTTCGCATAACTGAGCACGGGTTTCATACACCGTCACCAACGCTAGATGTGGATCACGCATAGCGTCGCCTGACGTCCGAATCCACCGAACCGGCCACGCCGTTTGGATAGGTGACGGGCCGCGAAGCAGAGGCAGCTGCGGTCGTTGTGGTCGCGCCCTTCCGCTCAATCTGACGTGGGGTCACCGCGGATGAAGGTCTCTTCGTGTTCGCGGGACAGCCGAGCGGCCCTTTCGGCATCGCCCGCACCGAGCGCTTCGAGTATTACTTGGTGCTGTTCCGTGCTGGCACCCATGTCGAATCCTGGTGCCAATACGAGTTGAGCGGTTCGACCTTCGATCGACAGATGCTCCCACGTCGACAGCAGTGTGCTGTTGCCGGAGGCCGCGACGACGAGCCGATGGAATGCCATAGCGTGCGCGACCCATGCTCGACGGTTCGCGGTGACGGCGGCGGAGCGCATACCGTCGACTTCATCGGCAATGCGGTCCACCGCCATGCCGCGACCGGCTGCCAGTCGTGCTGCTGTCTCTTCCAGTGCGGCGCGCACCACTGACACCTCATCGAGCTCGTCCTGGTCGACCCGTCTGACTCGGCACCCGCGGTGCGCTTCGAAGACCACCAGGCCCATTCCGGCCAACTGCCGAAGAGCTTCACGGACGGGACCTTGGCTCACGCCGAGCTCACGAGCGATCCGCGTCTCGATCAACCGATCTCCTGGCGGGTACGTGCCATCGGCTATTCGTTCCCACAGCAGATCTTTGATTTGTTCGGGCAGACCGGTCACCGTGACGCCCTGCCCTGTCTTTGACCGAGTATCCGTCGACTCCGAGGGGACTTTCACATGTACCATCATAGATGATCGATTATTTAGGATCTACCATTATTGAGAGGATGCACCGATGAGTATTCGATTGGGCGATACAGCTCCAGATTTCACCGCCGCTACGACCACAGGAACGATCTCCTTCCACGAATGGCTGGGAGACTCGTGGGGAATGCTGTTCTCCCACCCCGGTGACTTCACGCCCGTATGCACAACCGAACTCGGTGCGGCAGCGCGGCTGAAACCTGAGTTCGACCGACGTGGAGTCAAGCTACTCGGCCTCTCTGTGGACTCGGTGGATTCGCATCTGGCATGGGAAGGCGATGTCGGTCAAACGCAAGGCACAGCAGTGAATTTCCCGATGATCGCAGACACCGATCGCGCAGTCTCCGAGCTCTACGACATGATTCACCCGAGCGCCAGCGCGGCGGCCACCGTACGTTCGGTGTTCGTCATCGCCCCGGACAAGTCGGTACAGCTGATCCTCACTTACCCGATGTCCACCGGCCGCAACTTCACGGAAATTCTGCGCGCGATCGACAGCTTGCAACTGACCTACGGTCAGCCAGTGGCTACGCCCGCCGATTGGCAGCCGGGTCAAGACGTGATCATCGGACTGGGCGTTTCCGACGACGAGGCAACAACACGGTTCCCCGGATATCGAACCTTGAAGCCTTATCTGCGGTTGACCGCGCAGCCCTGACCAGGGCACTCGTTCGCGCTGTTACCCCCCGGGGTACAGTGCAGTGAGTCACAGCTTCGTCGACGCGTGGGGTTGTCCGACCCTGCGGTGGTCAGCGGTGGAAAGGCGTGAATCAGTGAATTCGTCGGACTGGGATGCTCGGTACAGCAGCGTCGAGCATCCGTGGGGGTCGGCCCCGGCGGCTGCCCTGTCTGCGCGGTTTGCGGAGCTGCCCCCTGGCCGGGCGGTCGATCTGGGGTGCGGGAACGGGCGCCACGCTCGATGGTTGGGCGACGCGGGGTGGACGGTGAATGCTGTCGATTTTTCTTCTGTGGCAATCGAACTCGCACGCAGCGGCGGGGAGGACCGGTCGATCGACTACACCGTTGCCGACGTGCGGGCCTGGGAGCCGCCCGGCCCGGTGGATCTGGTGGCCATCGGCTTTCCTGCATCTACCGGTCGACGAGTTGGTTGCCGTCATTGCCGGTGCAGGAAGTTGGCTCGCACCGGGTGGACGGCTGTTGTATCTCGGTCATGCGCTCGATAACTTCACTCACGGAGTCGGGGGCCCGCCGGATCCGTCGATCCTGCCCGCCATCGACGACCTCGCCCGCGCCGCGAGCGGATTGCAGGTCCACGAGCTGGAACATCTGGTCCGCCCTGTCGGCGAGGGTCGGGCCATCGATGTTCTTCTCCATGCACAGCCGTGGGGCGCCGCAGCTCACCGTGATCTGAAGAGCGGAACTTTCACGTGACCGATCATCCGACTCCCCTGCGTGTGGTGTTCGCCGTCAACACCACACCCACCGTGGTGGTGCGGGCGATCCACAACCTTCTCGATGCTGCGACCGAGCCGGTGACGATCGAAGTCGTGTGCTTCGGACCGGGTCTCGATGCGGCCCTGCGCTGTTCGGATATTTCCCTGGAGATGCGGGCGTTGATCGATTCGGCCTCCATCACGGTGAAAGCATGCCGCAACAGTCTGGAGGGCAGAGGGCTCGGTGACGACGATCTGCTGATGGGTGTCGAAGTGGTTCCCGCTGTAGTGCTCCATCTCGCTCGACGTCAGCGAGATGGGTGGTCACAGCTCTACGCCTGACATCACATCCCCGCTCCAGTGTCGTAGGCACATCGTCTCAGGGCGTTCGGTTCTCGCGTTCACCGAGCTCGGAGGACTCGGCTGCGGTGTCACGGCCTCGACCACGGACGATGCGCACCGTCAGGACTGCGATGATCATCAGCACTGCGATCAGTAGTACTGCGGTGTTCGGTACCGCGTCGGCCACATCGCTGATCCAGACCTGCAGCGAGTACTGACTGTCGACCCCCATGACGCCGCCGAGGTTCGCTGTGCCCTCCGTGAGCAGGAACAGCACTCCGATACCGATGAAAAGTACCCCCGATATCAGAGACGTGGTATGCGTCTTCAGCGGTCCTATGCTGATTTCCTTGCCGCGCAACCACGTTCGTGATCCGAGCGAGAATCGGTCCCATACCAGCGCCAGCACGAACAGGGGTATCACCATCCCCGCTGCGTAGAGTGCCATGAGCACTCCGCCGTATGCGGCCTGACCGCCGGCGACGGCAACGGTCAGGACCGCGCCGAGCAGGGGTCCCGAGCAGAACCCTGCGAGCCCGTAGACCGCGCCGAGGGCGAAGACCGATCCGGTGGAGGAGACGTCGATGCGCGCGGCTGCTCTCTGAGCGGACCCCAGCGCGAAGCCGCGACCGACGATGATCATCACTCCGAGTGCGATGATGACCACGCCGCCGATCATGGTGGTGACCTCGCGATACCGGGTGATCGCCGAGCCGATGGCACCGACTCCGGCACCGAGGGGCACCAGGACCGCTGCCAGCCCGAGGTAGAAGATCCCGGTGCGGCCGGCGAGCTTGCCGGCCCCGTCGAAGGCGTACGCGAAGAAGGAAGGGAGCAGCAGGGCCGAGCATGGACTGAGAAGTGCCAGGAGCCCGCCGAGAAATGCTCCGAGAAGTCCGATCTGCGACATCGCGGGCCGCCCTACGCGCCGGCTGCGGTGTCGATCAGATCGACGAATTCCGAGAACGGTTGTGCGCCCAGAACCGGATCACCGTTGATCGAGAACGCCGGAGTGGCCGGGATACCCAGCGACTGCGCTTCGGTGGAGTCGGCGGTGATCGCGGCATCGAATGCGGTGCCGGTGGCGTCGGCGGTGAACCGAGCCAGATCCGGTACCCCGGCCTGTTGCGCGTAGCTTTGCAGCGTCTCCAGTGTCAGGTCCGCGTGACCGGTCTCGGGTGCATCGGCGTAGACGGCGCGGGTGAACTCCCAGAACTTGCCCTGGGCGGCGGCCGCGCGTCCGGCCCGGGCAGCATCGAATGATTGTTGCCCGAAAATGGGTAGATCTCGCCATTCGATGCGCAGGGTGCCGGTATCGACGTATCGATCGATCAGCTGCGGCTCGGTTTCCCGGCTGAACTGGGCGCAGAACGGACACCGAAAGTCCGAGAAGGCGATCATCACCACCGGGGCCTCGACGTCGCCGAGGGCCATCGGATCATCGGGCTCGCGGTGCGCCAGATCGCCGAGCGGTCCCATCGCCGGCGGGCCGCTCACGCTGCTCGACCCGGCGTCCGGTGCCGCCTCCGACTGCTCGCCGTCACCTGTCGTTCCGAGCACGAGAGCTCCCACGAGCACGGCCGCCACCACCACGGCGATGGCCAGGAGCACAAGGTCGCGTCGGCGAGTGGAGCGAGATGTCGAAGTCATGCAATACCTTTCGGCAGTCGGCAATACTGGCAGCGATACCCATCTGGGTATAGCCTCACAGTGTCACCCTACTCACACAACTACAACCCGTAGGAGATCCTCGCTGATGACCGAGCCCGCCACGTCCGACCGCCTCGACGTCGAAACCGCAGGCCGTTCCGATGACGAGGTGGTTGCCCAGTTCTCTCGGTACCGGCGTTGGGGGATGCGGGCGGCACGCGGCACTGTCGCCGGTGTGATCACCGTGTTGGTGGTCGGCATTCCCACCGACATCATCGACACGCCCGTCTTCGGCCGTGAAGTGCCGGTGCGGGCATGGGAGCTTCCGGTTCTGCTGGCCACGGCCCTGTTGACCGCACTGTGGTTCGGGATCGACAAACCCGCGCGGGTCGAGCGGACCGGCACACCCGCCGCCCTCGGTGTCGCATTGACCTTCTTCGCCGTCGGATGTCCGGTGTGCAACAAGCTGGTGCTGCTTGCGCTCGGCACCTCGGGTGCCCTGGGACTATGGGCCCCGATCCAGCCGTTCCTGGCGGGGGTATCACTGACGATGTTGACCGCTGCCGTGATCGTGCGATGGCGCAAGCGTGACTGCACCGCAGCGTCCTGCGCGGCATGATCGAGTATCGGTGGACCCACGCGGACCACTGTGAGTGACCACCACCCCCATCGATCGAAAGGAACCGAACGAACTATGACCGAATTGGCCATCGGTACCCGAGTGGACATGCCGTTCGAGGAAACTGTCGATGCAACCCGTGAGGCACTCGCCGAACAGGGGTTCGGAGTGCTCACCGAGATCGACATGCAGTCGACGTTGAAGAGCAAGATCGACGCAGACATCGAACGCTACGTCATTCTCGGAGCCTGCAATCCGCAGTTGGCGAAGGCTGCGATCGACACCGATCGGCAGGTGGGGTTGCTGCTGCCGTGCAACGTGGTGGTGCGAGCCGACGGCGGCAGCACCATCGTCGAAGCGATGAACCCCCAGGTGATGGTGGGGCTCTCGGATGCAGCGGGCCTGGCCGAGGTCGCCGACCGGGCCACTGCACTGCTGCAGAGCGCAATCATGGCACTCGGCGGAGACAGCACCACCACATAGATGGGTGCGCACCGCATCGGCAGAGCGGGGGCGGTGATCGGGACCGTTGCACTGTGCGCAGTCGCGCTGGTGTCGGGGTGCAGTTCCTCGCCTGCTCGAGACGTCACGGGCACCGATCCGGCGGCGCACCCGTCGTCGCCGTCCGCGCCGCCGGCGGCTTCGGAGACACGGCCCTGTGGTCGATCCCGTTCCTGTCGCAGCCTCACATCGTCGAGGACGGGTTCGTCGGAGTCGTCGACTCCTCGGACGCATCCGGTTCGCACCGGGTGCAGGTACTCGACGACGCCGGCACACCACGATTCGGCGTGGACGTACCCGCCGATCGCGACGAGTTCGCGGTCACCAGCACACACAACCGTGAGCTGTTGATCACCGAGGACATCGATGATTCCGGTTCGGGGGCACCGGCCACGATGACCGCCCGCGATACCCGCACCGGCGACCTCGTATGGGGTCCGGTCTCCACTGCAGGCTGCCTGACCGGGGCCGGGCTGCTGATCGACGCCGACTGCTCGCAAACGGATGCGCCCGTGGCTGTCGCCGCCGTCTCGGAAACCGACGGACACCGCACCGACCTGGCGGGTGCGGTCTCCGAATCCGGTGGATACGCGGTCACCGTCGACGGCGACACAGCGCATGTCGTGACCGCCGATACCGGCAACATCGCCTGGTCCACCGACACTCTCACCCCGCCCCCCGCAGCGATCCCCGGGAGCGCACGATTCGTCGCTACCGCCGGCAATGCAGTGGTCGTGGCATGGACGATCCCGACCCGTCCCGAACCGATCCAGGCGGTCTATCGCCTCTCCGATGCCGAGATCCGATGGATCAGCGGTAGCCGCAGTCCGATGGTGGTGACCGCCGACAGCAGTAGCGGGGCGACGATGATCACCACCGCAGACCTCACCGACGACGGAATCGCTGTCCTGTTCGAGCAGTACGGCACCCGAGGTTTCACCGCCGATCAATTTCCCGGTGCCGACCGCTTCGCTCTGGTCGGCGGCATCGTCTACGGCGCGTCGGACTCGGGGGTGACCGCCATCGATGCGACCTCCGGCCGCGTCACCGGCACATCACCGAGTGCGGCGCCGACAGCAGTGACCTCGAACGGTGTCGCATTGGCCCAGAGCAACGACGGGTACACCGCGTTCAAGGTGATCCCCCATTTCTGAGCTGCCCGCCCGCGCACCCCGTTCAGGACGTCTTGGGTCGACCTCGAAGATCGACGGAGAACAACGGGCCGAGCAGACACACGTTGATCACCCCAGTCAGCACGAAGACACCGCCGATCACTCCCACCACGATGCCCCCGACACCGCCGAGCACGACGGCGACCACGATCAGAGCTATTCCCACCACGATGCGCAGTGCGCGTCCGGCAGTACTGCGCATGAATTCGACGAACGACATGATGATTCCAGTTCTGTAGAGGGACTTTCACTGTTGGACGGGCGAGAACGACGAAGTGGACCAATCCATGGCTCCTCGCGCGAACAGCCCAGCCCCGACCTCGACAGCGCGGCATACGACGAGCGCTTCGCGCGCGATCTGATCGACCAGGGCACGACTCTTCGTCGCTTCGCAGCCGCGATGACACGATCACCGGCCGATACCGACGATCTGGTGCAGGACGTCCTCGAACGCGCGTGGCGCAACCGGAGAACGTTTCGATCCGAATCGGCGCTCACGACGTGGCTGTATCGAATCGCGATCAATCGTGCCCGCGATGTGGCCGCACGCGCGGAGAATCAGCGCACCGAACCGTCGGGCACGGGCGAGATCGATGGACCGATCAGCGACCTCGAGCATCCCGAGACGGTGGCGCAGGCGCTGAGCGATCGGTCCACGGTGCGAGCGGCGCTGGCGACGTTGACCGTCGAGGATCGAATGGTCCTGGCATTACACGACGGCGAGGGCTGGACGGCGACACAGATCGGTGCGGTCGGCGCGCTCACCACCGCGGCGGTGTACAAGCGCATCCACCGCGCACGGGTGAAGCTGCTACGCGCCCTCGACGACGGTCCCGCACACCCGCGAAACGACTCCCAGGCATGCAGGCGCACACTCGCCGCGGCATCGGACTACCTGGACGGGCGTCTCGATGTCGACGCCTCGGCCCGCATCGATGCGCACCTGCGGCAGTGTCGCCGGTGCCCACCCATCGCACAGGCCCTGATCGGTATCAAGACCGCACTCGGCCTGCGGCCGTGGACCAGCGCGGTACCCGAACAGTTCGTCTACGACGTCGCCCGCTTGGGCGGACCCCTGCCCGCCGCGAGGACCGATCACCCCCGACACCCTCAATCGGATACCCCATAGGGTATATTGGGGCGTGATTCGTCGACCGAGGGAGAGACTCATGTGCAGGGCTGTCACGTGCAAGAAATGCGGAAAAACGACGTGGGCGGGATGTGGTCAACACGTCGATCAGGTGATGCGGGGCGTTCCGGCGTCCAATCGCTGCAAGGGGCACGACTCCGATCCGAAGTCACCGGGATTGTTCTCCCGCATGTTCTCCAAAAAGTAGATCGCGGTCCGCAGCCCTGGTCCTGCCAGGGCTGCGACCCGAGTCGTATTTCTTCGCGATCTCGGTTGTCACGGTCCCGGTCTTCGTGGTCTCGCCCGTCGCGGCGTCGACCGGTCGGACCGTGCATGCGCAGGTCCGCATCCTAGTGAACGAACAGTCCCCACCCGATCAGGTGCAACACCACGACCACACGTGCCATCGCCAGCAAGCTGGGGCTTCGTCGCGGGAGAATCGATGTCGCGCAGGCACACTCACGTCGATCACCAGCACAGCCAGCCGTCCGGCGGGCAACGGAGGGTGGTCGTGATCGACGTCTGCGACCGTGGAGTGGCTTTCGCCGCCGCGCGGGGTGCGGGCGAGGTTGCTCGATCAGCAACGCCCGTTCCCGGACGCATCGTCGATGCTCGGACCGACCCCGACCAAGGTCAACGACCGACGGTGCTGCGGGTCGACCCACACCGAAATGGTGGCACCGGTCCCAGTGCGCGGACGATCGACCGTTCTGCACGCACATCGCACCGGTACGTTCCGGCCCCGGGCACCGTCACTTCCAGTTCCACCCGCCGTGAATCGACGTCGGATTCCAGGACCACCGCCCACCCTTCGACGATGTCGTCCTCTCGGTCCGCCGCCGTGTCGCGGACCGGAGACACTGCTGCGGGATGCAGCGGCGTGCGGGCTGCGAACATCATCGCCGCCATCAGCAGCACCGCGAAGCCGGCCACCACGGCAGCGGTGACAGCGGTCGCTGACCCGGGAGAGAGTCGAGGGACGAGGAATGTGAACACCAGGATCAGCGCGAGCACATAGAACCCCATGGCGACCGCTATCGCGTACGACACCCGCCCCGGTACCAGGACAGCGGCACCCGTCGAGCGCAGTCTCCGCGTGCCCGTCACCGACTCTCCCCTGAGGTCCCGCTGGCGGTGCCCTCTTCGACGCCGTCGGCGATGATTTCGGACGGCGCCCGCACGTCGGCGGTGTGGCCCGTCAGCCCGACATGGGCTTCGGTGCGCATACGTTCGACCATGTGAGGGTAGTGCAGCTCGAACGCCGGCCGCTCGGAGCGGATCCGGGGTAGTTCGGTGAAATTGTGGCGGGGCGGTGGGCAGGTGGTGGCCCATTCGAGGGAATTGCCGTAGCCCCAGGGATCGTCGACGGTCGCGACCTCGCCGTATCGGTAGGACTTGAACACATTCCACACGAACGGCAGCGTGGACAGTCCGAGGATGAACGCTCCGATCGAGGAGATCAGGTTCAGGGTGGTGAATCCGTCGGAGGGCAGGTAATCGGCGTAGCGGCGCGGCATCCCTTCGTTGCCGAGCCAGTGCTGAACCAGGAACGTCATGTGGAAGCCGACGAACGTCGTCCAGAAGTGCCACTTGCCGAGGCGTTCGTCGAGCATGCGTCCGGTGATCTTGGGAAACCAGAAGTACACCCCGGCGTAGGTGGCGAAGACGATGGTCCCGAACAGCACGTAGTGGAAGTGCGCCACCACGAAGTAGGTGTCGGTGACGTGGAAATCGATCGGGGGGCTGGCCAGCAGCACACCGGTCAGTCCGCCGAACAGGAACGTGATCAGAAACCCCGATGCTGAACAGCATCGGGGTTTCCAGGGTGACCTGTCCTCGCCACATGGTGCCGATCCAGTTGAACAACTTCACCCCGGTCGGCACGGCGATGAGGAAGGACATGAACGAAAAGAACGGCAGCAGAACAGCTCCGGTGGCGTACATGTGGTGCGCCCACACCGTGATCGAGAGCGCTGCGATGCCGAGGGTGGCGAAGATCAGGCCCTTGTAGCCGAAGATGGGTTTGCGGCTGAAGACCGGGAAGATTTCGGAGACGATGCCGAAGAACGGGAGCGCGACGATGTAGACCTCGGGATGGCCGAAGAACCAGAACAGGTGCTGCCAGAGCACCGCTCCCCCGGTCGCCGGGTCGAACACGTGACCACCGAAGTGTCGATCGAAGGCCAGCCCGGCCAACGCGGCCGCGAAGGTCGGGAACGCCAGCAGTACCAGCACCGAGGTCACGAGTATGTTCCAGGTGAAGATCGGCATCCGGAACATCGTCATGCCGGGTGCGCGCAGGCACACCACGGTGGTGATGAAGTTGACCGCACCCAAGATCGTGCCCAAGCCGGACAGGATCAGACCCAGTACCCACAGGTCGGCACCGACACCGGGGGAATGCAGTGCGCTCGTCAGTGGGGTGTAGGCGGTCCATCCGAAGTCCGCGGCACCTCCCGGAGTGATGAACCCGGCGAGCACGATCAGCGACCCGAAGACATACAGCCAGTACGCGAACGCGTTGAGGCGCGGGAACGCTACGTCGGGTGCGCCGATCTGTAGCGGCAGAATGTAATTGGCGAATCCGTACGCCACCGGGACTGCGTAGAGCAACAGCATGATCGTGCCGTGCATGGTGAAGAGCTGGTTGTACTGCTCGTTGGACAGGAACTGCAATCCCGGCACAGCCAGTTCGGATCGCATCAACAACGCCATCAACCCGCCGATGAGGAACAGACCGAACGAGGTGACCAGATACATCTTGCCGATCGTCTTGTGATCGGTGGTGGTCACCAACTGCAGCAGTGTCCAGCCCTTGGGTTCACTACGCGCCGGATACGGCCTGGCCGCCTCAGGGCGGGGAATCAGTGCGGTCATCGACGATCTCCTCGATCCAGGTGTGCGATGCGCCGCATTTGCGTGCGCAGAAATAGGCTGTGATGCACAACGATGTGCGTTACAGGGCCATGGAGGCCTGGACGGTGACGTAGACGGCCACGGCGAGCAACAGGGCTGCGAAGCTACGGGTGAGTGTGGTGGCAGTGACTTTGTCGCTGATGACTTTTCCTGCGAACGAGCCTGCGATTGCCGCGAGGGTGAACGGTACGACGATCTCCCACGGGATGGTGGCACCCGTGCCGAGGCGTTCGGTGAAGGCTCCCGCGCTGGTGATGGAGATGATCACCAGTGACGTTCCGACCGCGACGGGCATCGAATAGCCCAGTGCCAGAACCAGAGCGGGGACGATGAGGAAGCCGCCGCCTACTCCCAGAAATCCGGTGAGGAAGCCGACGACGAGCGCGGACGCGACCAGCTTGACTACCTGCGACGCGGTGATCTTCACTTTCGTGGGCTTCGTGGCGACCGCGACGGCGCTCAGGCGTGTTCCCGCGGTCTCGGCCGGGTCCGGTGTCGGTAGGTCGGCATCGTGTCCGCGCCGGGTGCGGCGCAGCATCGCACCGGCGGCGACGATCATCAGTGCCGCGAACGCGAGCAGCAAGATCTGCGGGTCGACCGATCGGTTGAGGATCGACCCGCCGAAGGCGGTGACCGAGCCCAGAATTCCGAACACTGCCGCTGCCCGCCACCGAACGTGCCGTGCTCGCGCATGGCTGATGGCCGCGATGATCGAGGTGATTCCGACGATGATCAACGAGGCGCTCGTTGCCGATTGCGGTTCGACCGCAAGGAGATACACCAGGGCAGGAACAGTCAGTATCGATCCCCCACCACCGAGTGCGCCGAGGGAGAGCCCGATGAGAATCCCTGCGGCAACTGCGATCGCGAGGGTGGCGACCATGTCAGATCACTGCGCCGGGGGTGCCGTCATCACGGACCACAGGGCGGCCGTCTTCGTGCCACGCTTTCATTCCGCCCGACAGATTGTGCGCTGCGCGACCGGCATCGGTGAGGGCCGCGACAGCTGTGCTCGACCGAGCGCCCGAGCGGCACACCACGACCAATTTCTGCTCAGGAGGGTAGGCAGCAGGATCGAGATCGCCGAGGCGTACATGGACGGCGTCCGGGGCGTGGCCGGCTGCCCATTCGTCGTCCTCGCGGACATCGATCAGGATGGCTCCCGATTCGGCGATCAGTGCGTGTGCAGCGGCCGGATCGGCTTCCGGTGGTGCTCCAGTCATGAACAACGCTCCTTGGATCAGTGGGTGCTTACAGGGCGTGCAGCGGCGTGGCCGGCACGAAGCGATAGCCCTCGCTCGGTGAGAACGTGGCCGAGACGGTGAACCGATCTCCTCGAACCACTGTGTGCCGCAACTCCACCGGCCGGGAATTCATGCAACCCAAGCGGCGGATCGACAGCGCGGCGGTCTTCGAATCGAGTTCGAGTGCTGCCGCATCCTCCCGATCCGGGACGACGGCAGTGACGTCCTCGCGGCCACCGGTGAGGCGGATGCCGCAGCGTTGCTCGAGCTCGATGTACAGAGCCGTGTGAGTGAAGTCCGCATCCAGGAGGTCGCGTGCCAGATCCCCCGGCAACCAGGCATAGTCGAGCGCCAACGGCATGGCCCCTGCCATACGGATGCGCTCCAGGTAGAGCAGCGGAGCCTTGGGACCGACCTGCAGAGTGACAGCGACCGCGGGGTCGGTCCGCAGTTCGAGTGCACGCACCACGCTGTGCTGAGCAACACCCGTGGCTTCCACGGCAGCGAAGAGACTGTAGAGCGCACCGAGAGGTTGCTCGATCACCGGCGGACCGGCCAGTCGAGAAGGCCGACCGCGCTCTGCAATCAAGATTCCTTCGTTCCGCAGGTGCCGCAGGGCCTCGCGGGTGGTGTGACGGCTGACGCCGTAGCTCGTCGTCAACGCATGCTCGCCCGGGAACTCGGAGCCGGCGAATTCGTCGTCACCGATTCGGCGGACCAGATCGGCATGCAGTTGCGCCCACAGCGGCATCGCACTGGAGCGGTCGAGCGCGGCACTGCGATCTGGTTCAACCATCAGAGGCCCTCCTGTCGATCTGTGTCGGAATCCGAATTCGAGCCGCCTGCTGCTGGCCCCCTCGAGGCCACTGTACAACAAATGTACGTACATCCGTACGGGCGGGTGTGATGCTCTGTACGCGTCGAAGCGATCTTCACCGAGAACCTCGGGTGCCGCAGCTCCCCCGTCCACGACGGACCATCCGTCAGCGTCGTCGACACGCAACGAGACGACCCTCGCATCGAGAAAGTTCTCGCCGAGCGCGAACGAGCTCCTGGTGGAGATCGCGCCGAACCTGGCGAATCCGTCGGCGTAGCGACGCGGCATCACGTCACTTCCCAGTCGGTCCCGGATCAGGCCAGTCGGTGCCGGATCGGGAGTGTCGCCCGGGGTCTGCTCTACCGCAGGTGGCGCGGCGAGCCGGCTGGGCGAGCACAGGACCGAACCGGCGGCGGACAGCACGACCGCCTCCGATTCGGGCGTGTTCGATCAGACTGTTTCGAGCTTGCGCTCGGCCCAGGCGGCGTAGCTGCCCTCGAGTTCGACGACTCGGTAGCCGGCGCGGCGCAGGGCGCTGGCTGCGACCGCGTTACGGACGCCGCTCTGGCAATAGGTCACGATCGGACCGCCCGTGGGCAGTCCGTCGAGGTTCCACAGCAATCGGCCGCCGCTGAGCTGGTCGGAGCCAGGTATGTGGCCGTCGGCGTGTTCGGTTTTGTTGCGCACGTCCAGCACCATTGCCGAGTCGAACGAATCCAGCTCGTCCGCACCGATCGTCTCGGGCGTCGTCATGGGGAGGCCTCGTAGACTTGTGACGTACCCGGTCACCGTATCGATGCCGACCCGCAGCAGGTGATCACGGAGCTCGTCGGCGACAGTGCGGTCCTCGGCGAGCACCACCAGTGGAGTGTCCTCTCGCTCGGGGTCGTAGACCCAGGCACCGAACGAGGCTGCCTTGCCGACGCCGGGGATGTTGAGCGCTCCGGGGACAGCGCCGGCGTGCACCTCATCGTGGCCGCGGGTGTCGAGGAGGACGACCTCGTCGGAATCGAGAGCGCGTGCCAATTCGGTGGAGTCGTACTCGTGCAGCGGAGAGAGTGGCCCGAGAACGACCGGGCCCTGCTTGTTCTGACGCTTCATCCGGCCGAAGTAGGCGTGTGCATCCGGTTGGCCGTCGAGCATCTCATCGACGAAGCCCTGCTCGTCGTCGCGCTCGACATACCCGGCCCACCAAGCGAAGCGACGTTCGTAGCCGACGCTGGTCGACGGGAGCGCACCGAGAGCTTTTCCGCAGGCACTGCCCGAACCGTGACCCGGAAAGACCTGGATATGGTCCGGCTGCGTGACAAATGATCGCTTCAGACTGCGGAAGATCTGTTTGGCACCCTCGAAACGGGTGTCGACACCGTCTGCAGCTTCGTCGAGTAGGTCCGGTCGGCCGAGATCGCCGGCAAAGACGAAGTCGCCCGTCAACATGTATCCCGGAGCATCGGCGAAGGCACCGTCGGTCACCAGGAACGAGAGGTGCTCCGGAGTATGACCGGGCGTGTGAACGGCTTGCACGGTGATGTTACCCAGAGCCAGCGTGTCGCCATCGTGGAGGCGTTCGGCCTCGAAGCCGTACTGCCAGTCGTCGCCGCCCTCTCCTGAGACGTAGGTGACCGCCCCGGTGGCCTTCGCAAGCTCGCGAGTGCCGGACAGGTAGTCGGCATGGATGTGGGTCTCGGTCACGGCGGTGATGGTCATGCCATGCCGAGCGGCCAGGTCCAGGTACACACCGATGTCGCGGCGGGCGTCGACCACCACTGCCTCCCCCTTGGCCTGGCAGCCGATGAAGTATCCGGCTTGGGCGAGGTCTTCGTCGTAGATGCGTTCGAGAAGCATTCAAATCTCCTTGTCGATCGTGGTGGCGTTCGTAGGGGCGTCAAAATTCATGGTACCCCGTGGGGTATTTTCAGGAGGTCCTGTGCGGCGAGGCACGGTCCCGATCTCACAAGGTGGAGGTGGAATGGGCGGCATTCCACTGGGCGACCAGGGGCATCGCAACCGACCGATCCAGCGCGGCGCAACCACTCACAGCGACACCGCAGCGGTTGCCGACCATCACGTCCTCCTCGGCCGTCCGGCACTCGCCGACTCGGGGCGGACGAGGAAATTTGATTCGTCCCGAGTGTGGCGTTTGTCGGAATCGGCGACTAGCCTTATCCATAATGTACGTACATCCGTACGATCAATCAAGGGAGAGGGCGTCCGTACACCTCGGCACGTGTCCTTGCACCACCTGCTCGAACGCCGGAATGACCTTCCAGCACGACTGCTGTGGATGCAGTGCACCTGGCCTCAATGACCACCAATGTCGTGACCACACGGCTCGCGCCCACACCGACGTCGAGCTGAACCACCCCGGCACCAACCGAAATCGAGACAGCTCACCGAGCTCGTGTCTCGAACAGGAGGACCACATGTCCGCGCACACCATCGACCACAAAGTCGCGATCATCGGCGGAGGCAACGCCGGTATTTCGCTCGCGGCACGTCTGCGGCGAGCAGGAATGACCGACATCGGCATCATCGAGCCGGCAGAGACCCACTACTACCAACCTTTGTGGACGCTCGTCGGTGGAGGCCGCGCCCCGGCCGCGGAAAGTGCGCGTAGCGAGGCGTCGGTGATGCCCCAGGGCGTCGGCTGGATCAAGGATCGCGCCGAGGGGGTCGACCCGGATGCCCAGACGGTCAGCACCTCCTCGGGAACTACGATCCATTACGACCACCTGGTGGTGTGCCCCGGCATCCAGCTCGACTGGGACTCCGTGCCCGGTATGGCCGAATCGATCGACACCCCGCAGGTCTCGAGCAACTACCGCTACGATCTCGCACCCAAGACGTGGCAGATGATTCAGAAGATGCGGTCGGGCACCGCAGTGTTCACGATGCCGTCCGGCCCCATCAAATGCGCGGGTGCCCCGCAGAAGATCGCGTACCTCGCGGCCGACTACTGGCGAGAGCAGGGCGTGCTCGACGCCATCCGAGTTGTCCTCGTCCTACCCACACCCGGAATGTTCGGGGTACCGGTGTTCGCCGAGGAGCTCGAACGAGTCGTGGCGCGCTACGGCATCGAGGTGCGCAAGAACAGCGAAGTCACCGCCGTCGACCCGGACGGCCGATCGGTGACGATCACTGATAACAGCGCAGGTACCACCGACGAGCTACCCTACGACCTGCTCCACGTCGTACCGCGCCAATCCGCACCGGACTGGATCAAGGCCAGCCCCATAGCGGACCCCGAGAATCCAGCCGGATACGTCCAGATCGACAAGAACACACTGCGGCACAGTCGATTCGACAACGTCTTCGCCCTCGGTGACGCCGGATCGTCACCGAACTCCAAGACCGGTGCCGCCATCCGCAAGCAAGCACCCGTGGTCGCCGAGAACCTGCAGGCGAGCATCGCCGGCCGTCCACTGACCGCACAGTACGGCGGGTACGCCTCCTGCCCCTTGACCACCTCTCGCAAGACGATGCTTCTGGCCGAGTTCGACTACACGATGCAGCCGGCCCCCTCGATACCGCTGATCGACACCACCCGCGAACGCCGCGACATGTGGTTCCTCAAGAGACGCGGACTGCCGGCGTTGTATTGGAATGCCATTCTCACCGGCCGAGCGTGAACGGTCGACCGCCGCACAGTTACGACCGCGAGGGCGACCTGAGCCACTACCGGTCGGTGTTCGAGGCCATAGAACGCCGCGTGATACCGGAGGTCGTGGTCACCCGGATCACGCCGTATCTGCTCGTTCTGGTGTCGGCGGCCGTGCTCGGCGTGGTGCTTCCACACACCGGCGGCGCCCATGGATACGACGTTCTTCTACGCACCGCACACGCCGACGCGGAATCAGCCGGGGTTTTGGCGACGCTGTTCACCGCATTCAGCGTCACGTTCACCGCTGCGGTGGCCTCGATCGCGCGTCTGGTTCGGCGGTTTCGATGGGCCGCTCTGGCATTGGCGGGCAATGGCGTCACCACAGTCTTCGGTGTGCTTGCGATCTGGGCGCGTCAGTCACTGGCACCGACGCAGACGTTCGCAGGCCCATCGACAGGCCTGTATCTGGGTGCGGTGGCCGCGTTGCTCTCCACTGTTCTCTGGGCACGTGTGGTGTTCACCCGCCCGGACGAGCAGCCCGGTCCAGCGCACAGGGGCTGACACGTCGCGGGCCCGATCACCCCACCTCGAACCGGCTACCCTGCCTCGCTCCGATCACCCCCGTGCATCGATGCGGGGGTGATCGGACCGTTGTCAGGCGAGGGCGAGAAAGAGCTTCTCGAGCTCGGCCTCGGTCATCTTCTCCCCTGTTTCCGCTCCGGTGATGCACTCACGGAGTCCGGTGGCGACGATCTTGAAGCCTGCCCGGTCGAGAGCCTTCGATACCGCGGCCAGTTGCGTGACGACGTCCTTGCAGTCCCGGCCGCTCTCGATCATCGAGATCACTCCTGCGAGCTGACCCTGCGCACGCCGCAAACGGTTCAATACCAATGCGATGCTTTCGGTGTCACCGGTCATGTCGTTCAGTCCTTCGTTCGATGAAACTCCAGTTTACCCCTAGGGGTAAGGGTGGTCGTGGTGGCCGAAGCCGAACGGCCTCGGCCACCACTGTGTTGCTCGAGATCGGTGACACTCAGCTGTGCGAGAAGCCGATCTTGGGCAGTACTGCTCGTAGCCACGTGGGTGACCACCATGCGGCGTGGCCGGTCAGGCGCAGGAGAACCGGCAGCAGAACCAAGCGGATGAGAATGGCGTCCAACAGTACGGCGACACCCAGAATGATGCCCATCTCCTTGGGTGGCAGTGGTTCGGCGAGCGCGAACGAGAAGAACACCGCGATCATCACCGCGGCCGCCGCGAAGATAACCCGTCCCGAGTGCGCCATTCCGTCGACCTGAGAACCGTGTGGATCACCGGTGTTCTCGTAGTGTTCCTTGACGCTCGACAGCAGAAACACCGTGTAGTCCATCGCAATTGCGAAGATCATCGCGAAGAAGAACACCGGTCCCCAGCCGTTCAGGAAGCCCTGCGGGGTGAATCCGAGCAGCGACGAGCCGTGACCGTCTTGGAAGATCAGCTTGGCCACACCGAAGGCCGCTCCGGTGGACAGCAGGCTGACCACCGTGCCGAGCAGGGCGATCAGCGGTGCCTGCAGCGCAATCAGCAGCAACAGGAATCCGAGCACGAGGATCACCGACACCACGATCGGCAGATACTCGTTCAACGCAGACTGCAGATCCAGGTTCTCCGCCGGTGCACCGCCGACGATCGCACCCTCGGGCAGCTCGGCGCGCAAGGCGTCGAGCGTGGTCTCGAGTGCGGGGTCCGACGGGTCCACGTTCGGGATCGCCTGCAGCATGACGAAGTCGGATCCGTCCATGGCGGGCATCGGCGGCGTCACCATCGATACGCCGGCCACGCTCGCTGCGATCTGCGCGGTCTGCTCCGCCTCCGCCGTGGGGGCGATGATCTGCAGCATGCCTGGTGCACCCTCACCCATCTGCGCCTGCACCAATTCGTAGCCCTGCCGGACCGGAGCATCCTCGGGCACAACCGAAATGGACGGCATGGCGACCTTCAGACCCAGCGCCGGAATCGACAGCGCCACCAGAATCAACAGCGAACCGATGGCGAACGGCCACGGATGCTTGTGCAACAACTGACCCCAGGACGCGAACTTCGGCGAGCGATGCACCTGTCGCTTCGCGTACGGGAGGGACCCGGCATTGACCTTCGGTCCGAGCTTGCCCAGAACTGCGGGAAGCAGGGTGAGTGTGGCAGCGAGCACGAACACCACCGCGAGCATGATGCCCACCGCCATCGTGCGCACAGCAGGTGCAGGTACCAGGAGTACGGCCGACAAACTGATCAACACTGTCAGTCCCGACAGCAGGACGGCTTTGCCTGCCGTATCCATGGTTTCGGCCACCGCGCGTCGTGAGTCGATTCGTCCGGCGTCGATCGTCTTCCGCAGGGCATCCCGGAATCGCACGACGAGGAACAGCGCGTAGTCGATACCGAGCGCCAGCGCGAACATCATCGCAAAGTTCATGGCCCACACCGAGATCGGCGTGATCTCGTTCAGCAGAACCAGACCACCCGCGGATGCAACCAGACCGGCCAGCGTCAACAGCAGAGGCAGGCCCGCAGCGACGAGCGAACCGAATGCGAGCACCATAATCGCCAACGTGACCGGCCAGGAGATGATTTCGGCCTTGATCATCGCGTCGTGGTTGGCCTTGTTGAAGTCACTCCACAGCGCGGAGGCTCCCGTCGGGTAGACCTCTATCGAATCCGTGGAGGCCGCGGTCAACTCGCCTTTGAGATCGTCGACCGCCTTCACCATCTCGTCGGTCGTCCCGTTCGCTCCACCGATGAGGATTCCGGTGTGCCCGTCCGGGCTGATCGACATCCCCGGTTGCGGGGCGATGACCTCGGAAATTCGCGAGTCGGCGGCCAGAATGTCGGTGACCTCGGAAATGACAGCTGCCACAGCAGGATCGGTCACCTGCTCGGTGTCCGAGTGCACGACCACCTGTATCGCGGCCGAGGAGTTCCCACCGAAATGCTCCTGGGCAAGTTCCCGAACCTGGACCGACTCCGATCCGTTGGATTGCCAGCCGGCACCGGCGAGAGAGCCGAACACCGACGGGGCAAATGCTCCCAATCCGATGATGACCACGAGCCACGCCGTCACCACCCACTTGAAATTGCCGGCCATGCGCGCACCGAAGCGCGCCAACGGCCCGCCGGTGATCCCTGGCGGCGAGCTGTCTGCAGAACTCTCGTCGGTTCGAACGTCCGTAGAACTCACATCATGTCCTTACTGGTCGGGAAGATGGAGGAACCCTAGCATGGTACCCCAGGGGGTATGCTGAATGTTGACACCTACCCCCTGGGGTATACATGTGGTGCCGCACCACACTCACAGAATCGAGGACCGAACTCATGTCATGCACCGACACCCTCACCGGCCCCGGCGGACCGAGTATCGAACGCGCAGTCCCCGCACTGGCGGGCACCATGATCCTCGCCAGCCTCGCCGCCGGTTCCCTTCACAACCGCCGCTGGCATGCCCTGACAGCATTCGTCGGTGGCAATCTGCTGCTGTATTCTGCAGTCGGATGGTGCCCGGCCAGCTTGGCAATGCGGCGACTGGGGATGCGCCAGAGCACAATGACCCCGGCCCGGTGAACCGCTACAGGACCCGCCCTACGCCGTG
The DNA here is from genome assembly GCF_046097995.1 of Rhodococcus sp. 5A-K4. Classification (NCBI taxonomy): domain Bacteria; kingdom Bacillati; phylum Actinomycetota; class Actinomycetes; order Mycobacteriales; family Nocardiaceae; genus Rhodococcus; species Rhodococcus sp. 5A-K4. The sequence goes on along the minus strand of NZ_JBJURM010000035.1, from coordinate 15,719 downwards.
GCAGTGGGTCGGCTACGCCTTCGGTCGTCCTCTTCCCTCGACCATGACGGACTGGGTGGCCCACGATCTGACGGGTGATCACGCCGTCGTTCGGCACCTCATTCGCGGCCAGGTTCCGTTTCTTCCCATCTACGCCGTGTTCATGTTCTTTCCGGGTGAGCTGTGGTTGCGTGGTGCCATGGTGCTTCTCGCGGTCCTGCTCTCGGTGTTCTTCACCGCCTCGTACATGGAAGAGAATCGGCAACGCCGCCTCGTGCGGCACATGCTGCCGCACGATCTGACGAACCCCCGCAAAGCGCAGGAATCGGAACTGGTCAAGAAGCGTTATCTCGCGGCGCACCCCGAGTCCGGGGCCTCACGCACCGCCGCGGCACCCATCGCTCCCGGCCGGGAGCACTGAGCGATGGTCGTCGATCCAACGCACCGTCTCGCCCGGTGGCAGCGATTCTGGGACAAGCAAGCGGCCGGTTACGACAAGCACATGACCTTTCTCGACCGAGTCCTCTTCCGCGACACCAGGTCCTGGATCTGCAGTCGCGCCCGAGGCCAGGTTCTCGAGGTCGCAGTGGGAACTGGACTCAATCTCGAGCACTACCCGGCAGGGACGTCGTTGACCGGAATCGAGTTGAGCCCGGACATGCTCGCGCAGGCGCATACTCGGGCCGCCGGCGTCAGACCCGACGCTCGCCTAGCTCTCGGGGACGCTCACGCTCTGGATTTTCCCGATGCATCTTTCGACACCGTGGTGTGCACGTTCTCGCTCTGCGCCATCCCCGCCACGGACATCGCGCTCGCGGAAATGTCGCGAGTGCTGCGTCCAGGTGGAACGTTGCTCCTCGCCGATCACGTCGCCTCGTCGATCCGGCCGGTTCGATGGATCCAACGCCTTCTGGAACTGGTGAGCGTCCCGGTCGGTGGCGAGCACTTTCTGCGCCGGCCCTCGCTCGCGATCGCCGGTGACGAGAGCTTCTCCATCGAGGACATCGACCGGTTCACTCTCGGTCTCGTCGAGCGTCTTCACGCCCGAAAGGTGTCCTGAACGGGCAATTACGATGGCCGCGGCACGAATTGCCGGCCACGCCCCGGTACATCGGTCTCGACGAACTCGAGAAGTCGTTTTTTACAGTCCACCCACGCTTGTCGCGCGCCCACGGCGAGCGACCCAGGAAGTAGGGCCAACGAGATCAGCACACCGGTACTTCGCGACGACGCCGAGACACTGGAACGACTGTCAGTTTCAGAAGACGGCTGCACGATGTCAGAAGTGCACTGCAGTGCAACTCCGAGTTCTCGAGCACACGTCCGGCCGTATCCAGTGAGCGCTGCGATCCCTGACTGGATAGCGCATTGATGGTGAAATTTCGCATCAAGTTTTATTGGCCGTCGGTGAGCTGCGGGTCTAGCGTCGCGGCCGGCCATGGACGGCTGTTGTCGCGCGAAGTGCTCGATCGGACACTTGCGGCATGGGCGGCGAGAAAGTTGTCGACGATTTGGATGCAGTCGTCGGCGTGGATGTGGCGCAGTCCTGTGAGGCGAGCGAACACTATCGGTCCGAGGAGCTGAATGAGGGCGAAGGTGGTGTCGATCTCGCCGAGCACAGCGCGGGCGTCAGGGGCCGTCAGGATCTGATCCAGGGACCTGCGGTATTGCTCTATGACACGGGCCCGAAGCGAGACCACCGCGCCAGGATCGAGATCGCGCCGGCTGGCGTCGCCGCTGTTGACGGGTCCCATTGCCAGCCAGGCCAGCGTGGTCATCTGCACCGGAGCTTGTTCGATGAGGTCGGCTTGGGTGGTGAGCAACGAAATCAGACGTTCGCGTAGCGGACCGGTATCGATATCGGTGTCGACTGGGGGTAGTAGTCGCTCGAAGGTTGCAGCAAGCAGGTCAGTGGTACTTCCGAAGTGGCGGTACAGCGTGGCACGCGCAACCTTCGACATGCGGGTGACCGCCTCCACGGTGACCGCCTCGACACCGCCGGTGGCCAGCAGCTGGCCCGCCGCTTCGAGTAACCGGTTACGTGAGCGCGCCAGCCGGGGGTCGGCCGGGCCCTCGGCCGCAACGAGAGGGTCGACCATGAACGGGCTCCGCTCCATTTGACTGACAAGACATGTCCTCGCATGACCATTCTGTCACACCCGCAAAGTTATGATACTAATAGTCTCGTACCGAGACGATCAGTCTCGAACTGGGAGGCTGGCCGTTGAACGAACGTAGATCCGACTCTGCCAGCGTCGCTCGATGGAGCGGTGCCCAGTGGTGGATGTTGATTGTGTCGTGCATGGCAGTCGCGTTAGTGGTGGCCGCAATGGCGGCATTGTATTCAGCGTTGCCACAGATCGCGGTCGCGACAGGGGCGACGCAAGCTCAACTGACCTGGATAGTCGACGGTTATACGCTGGTTTTGGCGTGCTTCGTTCTGCCTGCCGGTGCGATCGGTGACCGGTACGGTCGCCGCGGGGTGCTCGTGGCGGGGTTGGCGTTGTTCGCTTTCGCGTCGGCCTTGCCCTTGTTTCTCGCCGACCCGGCGTGGCTGATCGCTGCTCGCGCGTTGGCTGGGGCGGGTGCGGCGCTGGTCATGCCCTCGACGCTGTCGATACTGACCGCGGGATTTCCACCGGCGCATCGCGGTCGCGCTGTAGGTGTGTGGGCCGGGGTTGCTGGATCCGGGGCGGTCCTGGGCATCCTCGGGGCTGGTGTGCTGCTCGAACAGTGGTCGTGGACCTCGGTGTTCGTCGGGTTGACCGTCGCCGGAGCGGTTCTGGCCGGGTTGGCATGCAGTATCGCGGAGTCCCGCCAGCAGGAGCATCCACCGGTCGATTGGGTGGGCGCGGTGACCGTAGTTGTCGCGGTCGGGGCGATCGTCTTCGCTGTGATCGAGGTTCCGGCCCGTGGCTGGTCGGATTCGCTCGTCGCCATCAGCACTGCGGTGGGCTTGTTCGCAGTTGTGGTGTTCGTCGTCGTAGAACTACGTTCCTCGGCACCCCTACTCGATGTCCGGTTGTTCGCCCGCCGTGGCTTCGGTGCCGGCGCACTGTCGGTCTGTATCCAATTTCTGGTGACCTTCGGGGTGTTCTTGCTGTTGGTGCAGTATCTGCAGTTGATTCTCGGTTATGGACCGCTCACCGCCGCGTTGGCGTTGACCCCTATGGTCGTGCCGCTCATCGTGATCTCGGTGATTGCACCCTGGCTGTCGAACATTGTTGGCCTGCGGGTGATGACCACTGTAGGTCTGCTCACCATCGCGGCGGGACTGGTGATGGTGAGCAGACTGACCGTCGCGGCGACTTACCCTGACCTGCTGTGGCCCTTGCTCATCATGAGTGCGGGTTTGGGGTTGTGTACCGCCCCTGCGACTTTCGCCATCGTCTCGGACACTCCTGAGGCCAAGCACGGGGTGGCTGCCGCGGTCAACGACGCAGCTCGCGAAATCGGTGCCGCGATTGGGATTGCGGTAGCCGGTAGCGTGCTCGCGGCCGGTTACGTTCAGCACATTCAGCCGGCTCTGCCCCAGCTACCCGAGCCTGCCCGTGGTCCGGTGGCCGATTCTCTGGCCGCCGCGTTACAGGTCGCCGACCGCGCAGGACCAGCTGGTCAGCCGCTGGCCGAGTTCGCCAGAGCCGCATTCGTACACGGAAGTGGTCAGGCGACACTGGCGTTGGCGGCGCTGACCGCCGCTGGGGCACTCGTCCTCGCCGTCTTTGCGCCAGGTAGACGCAGCCGTACGACAGCCACCGCGGGTGATGGACGTCGGTGAAGGTCGGCCAGGGTGTCTATTCTTCGGTGTGATTCGTGTCCGTGGCCCGGAGTTGGGCTCGGGCTTGGGACTGCATGAAGTGTTCGACCTCGACCACCACGAACAGGGCAGTAGCGGTGGCTACCGAGCGGCCCTGCGCATCGTCCATCGTGGCCGTGAGATCCAGTTTGCGCCCATCACGAGACCGAACGGCAGCACGCAATACGTATGGAGTGCCGAGCAGAACCGGCGCCAGGTAGTCGAGCTCGAGACGCCGCGTCACGGCGAGCTCACCCACTGTGTAGAGCAGGAAGCCGAACAGATCGTCGAGAACGGTCGCCACCGCGCCTCCGTGTGCTATCCCGGGTGCCCCGACATGACGTTGATCGAACACATGGTGAGCCACCACGCCGTTCTCGTCACGCTGGACCGACAGGGCGTGGCCGTGCGGGTTCTGCGGCCCACAACCAAGACAGTCGGGGTGGTGGGGCGGTAGATCAGGCGACTCGGAAGTCGTGCTCCAGAACGAGCGCGCCCAGTTCTCGACAGCGGGGCCGGCCGACCCGCTGACCTCGTCTGGAATTCTTTTCATGGTCGGACCTCTCTGTCGTGAAACCGTGCCGAGTCTGTCGCGTCTTCGCGCGCTCGGCCTGCACCGCAGCATCCGGTCGGGCGTTCGTCCGACCGGTCGGCGCACTCGCCCCCGCCATGATTACCACGAGCGGGAGTCTTCTCACTCAACGCACCGCCCGGCCCGATAGCGCACACGACGCGGCCGTCGAGCCGAAAATGGTGACCGCGAAACATCGAGGGCTTCCGTCGGCGGGCTGAATTGTTGTCGGCGTGGGGCAGGGATCAGGGTCTGTTGCCGAGCAACGACACGGCATCGATGCAGCGTCCACCGAGAGGCGTCCGACTGTTCCGTCCGGCAACTCCTCGGTCGTTCGGTGTTTCCGCACGCCTGGGGCGATCCGGCACGAGCGGCTGCAGCACAGTGCGATGCGCCGTGCACCGCGCGCCGTCGAACGCCGATGGGCATCATGTCGTGGTGGCGGCCAGCGAGCGTGAAGCAGACTCCAGGGACTCCACCAGGATCAGCTCGAGTGCAGGCAGTTTGGCAGCCGACACGGCCACCGCAGCTGCGCGTGTTCGCACATCGAGACCGCGTTGTGTTCCGGCGCGGGCAGTTTCGGTCCAGGCCTGGGCGCAGTGATCGGCGGCCGCCGCGAGGTCTGCGGTAGCGGGATCACCGGTCAGACGTGCAATCTCGGTACAGCCGTCGGCGAGAAGCCGACGAAAGAGCCCGCCTCCGGTTCCGGCCTTTTCGATGAAGATACCGAGACTGAACAGCAGCGTCTCGAGGTCATCGGGCGGAAGGTCGACCCAGCTCTTCACGTCGGTTGCCAGCTGGTCGACCGCGGCCAATCCTTCGGCACCGGCCGCTGGTACGTGGTCGGCTATTCCCGGTGTCGATGGGGCGCGCATGCTGGCGGCGGATCGGGCAAAGGCCGCGGCCGCGGCAGTCGACACGGGCGGCAGTGTCTGCGGCCATGTGATTCGGTACGTGCAGTGACGTGTCGGTTGCGGGAACGAGGTGGAAGATCGCGCCCGAGCGAGCGCGTCGAGCGGGATCTCCTGCACATCGGCCCGATCGTTGTCGACGACCGAGGCAGTCCCCCCGATCTCGTCGTAGCCGATCACCACGATGTCGTGGCGACTCATCTGCAGTTTCACCCGTAAGTAGGGCAGTTCAGCGATATCGGCCCAGACCAGACTGGGTCGTCCCGCATCGATGTCGTCGCGAACCCATGACCATCCCTCAGCGGGATCGTCGGTCGTGAGAACCTCGACTTGTCCGCCGAGCCTGCGCGGCAAGACGATCTCGAAGTCGGCACCGCGGCCGACCAGGTACATCGGTGGGACCAGGTCGTCCGATCGCAGGTAGGACAAACCGAGATCACCACCCAGTGCGAACACCAACCCCTCGTCGGGTGGTCCGTCCCATCCCAGACCGTGCCACTGGAGAAGGTCTCGCATTGCACCTGACCCGCAGTGCCCTCCCATCCGGTGGGGATAGTTCTCGATCAGAGTCGTGCGGGTCACTGTGGCTGCCTTTCGGGTGGATGGTCGAGCGCGCATGTCGGCATCCTCAGCTGTTCCGGATTCTGTCGAGATACGTTCGGCGAGCAGCCATGTCGACGTCCGCGAGGAACACCGAATCTGTGTTCAGGGCCGCACCCAGTCCGGTCACCAGACGCCGGGGGACGAATTTCACCGCCGCGACCATTGCGCCTGCGAGACGGGTGACGCGGACGAAGGGGCGTGGATTCTCGATCAGATCTGCTGTCGCGCGGGCGATCTCCTCCGGCTCGGCGTTGCGTAATCCCTTTGCGCCGGCGGTTCCGGCGACGAGTTCGGTGTTGGTGAACGTCGGGCGGACTGTGGACAGTCGAACCCCTGACTTGCGATACTCCAGTCGTGCGGCCTCTGTGAATCCGATGACTGCGAACTTGGTAGCGCAGTAGGTCGCCAAACCAGGTACCGCGAGCTCGCCGGCCAATGACGCAGTGTTGATGATGTGTCCGGTGCGGCGCGGCAGCATGCGCTGAAGAGCCAGTTTGGTCCCGAAGATGACCCCCAGGACATTGATCTCGACTTGACGCCGGGTTACTGCATCGTCCTCTTCGTGGGCGTGGCCGGTAGGCATGATGCCCGCGTTGTTGATCAGGATGTCGAGGGGTCCGAGTTCACGTTCGACCAGGTCCAGAAACGTTGTGAACGAGTCAGGTTCGGTGACGTCGAGTCGGGTGACGACCTTCACCCCGAGTTCGGCGGCGGCCTCCTTCGCACGTGCCTCGTCGATGTCGCCGATGGCGACCCGGTGGCCTCGTCGAATCAACTCCTTCGCTGTCTGATAGCCGATGCCGCGAGCTCCACCTGTGATCGCCACGGTCCTGGCGGGGGTGTGAGGTGCGTTGTTCATCATGCTGCGCTCCTTGCATAGATAAGAGACATCGGTAGACGCCGTTCGGGCCGCTCTCGCGGTAGCGGTTGCGCACACAGGAGAGGGATATGGGTATCGCGCGTCGTCTCGTGCCCGGGGAGGCGTTCGGATCGGTCGTTCATCGCCCGCAGCCGCAACCCCAGCGGCAGAACGGGTCTCGTCTGTTCGGTGCAACTTCCGGTGCCCGGCCTCAACACGGCCGCGGCGACGAGACAGTCATGTGGCACAGCTCTGCCAGCAGGTGTCGGCTCACCCGATTCGAAGGTGTCCGAGGCGGTCCGAGTGTTCACGATCGCGATTGTTCGCGGAGAGAACTCCGACCGATCGGCAGTCGGCCGCGATACGGGGTTCGGCGCGTATGTTCTCACCGCTTGTGTTCATCGAGACTCCCGCGGCGAGTTTCGATCCCCGGGAGTTTCGCCCGGCCGGGTGCGGCCGGTGAAAACATCATCGAGTGGGTGAGCGCCCGTGAAGATCGTGGGGCCGTAGGCGTGCCGAAGCACCGTCAAGATCGCGTTCAAGGGTAGGTCATCGAAGACTCCTCGCTCGCGGACATACTCCATGTGCTGAGCTCCGTCTGCGGTGAAGGCATGCATGAGAGCATCGCGATCGCCGTCGAATTCCACTGGCGGCACGCCGAAACGAGCGCACAACTCGACATTGAATGCCGGCGTGGCCTTCAACCACCGGCCCTCGATGTAGAGGCGACTGTAGCCGTGGTAGACGAACAGGTCGGTGCCGCCCATCAGCGCGCGCAACGTCTCGGTCTGCAGGTGATTTCGGACGTCGGCGAAACCGAGCAGTGCCGGGATACCCGCCGCCCGGCACACTGCGGTCAACAGCACCGCCTTCGGGACGCAATAAGCGCGCCCGGTCTCGAGGACGAAGCTCGCTCGATAGTGGGCAGGATCGTCCGACACGGTGTACGGGTCGTACCAGATCCGGTCGCGGACGGCGGCGAAGAGGCGTCTGGCCTTGTCACGGTCGCTGCTCGCATCCCCGATTGCCGCGGCGGTGAACGCCCGCACGGATTCGTGCTCGATGTCGAGGAAGTCCGTTGCTCCCAGATACGCGTGTGGTGGCTGCGTCGTATGTGCCCCGGGCGGGCGGTCTGTCATGGTCATCGCTGATGTTCCCTTTTCTGAGCAAACCGGTTGCTGTTGTGTGCACAACGACCGAAGGATCGGTCAGTTGCGCGCGAGTCCGCCGAGCATCAGGTCTTCGCGTTGGACGGAGAGTCGCTGGGCGATCACCCGTTTGCTGTACATGAACTCGCGCGGGCGACCTATGCAGTCGGCGGCAATGAGCTCACCGGCCTGGAGATAGAAGCAACTGAAATCACTGTCACGGGTGGGGTCACCGCTGAGAACCACTTCGTCGTATCCGGTGTTGAGGCCGGCGATCTGCAGCTTGAAGTGATACTGATCTGACCAGAACCACGGCAACGCTTCGATTTTTCTGGACTTCCCGCAGGCGGTCGAGGCAGCGACTTTGGCCTGCTCTCCTGCGCTCGAGACGGACTCCAACCGTAGTCGACGGCCGTAACGGGCCATGTCGTGGCTCGCGCAGTCCCCCGCCGCCATGATGTCGGGGTCGTTGGTCCGAGTGTGATCGTCGATCACGATGCCGTTGTCGATGACAAGACCCGCATCGGCGGCGAGGTCGGTGTTCGGCTCGACGCCGACACCGACGATGACCAGATCTGCGGGGATCGATTCCCCGCTGGCCAAACTGACTTCGCGAACCTCACGGTCACCGGACAGGCCTTCGACCATCGCGTTCGTTCTGATGTCGACTCCCTGCTCGCGATGTATCCGCTCGAAGAACGTCGATACCTCGGGAGCAGTGACCCGCTCGAGCACACGCCCAGTTGCCTCGAGAACTGTGACCTGCACGCCCAGTGCGCGCAGCGATGCCGCTGTCTCGAGTCCGATGTAGCCGCCTCCGACGATCACCACCCGCCGGCCAGGGCCGGTGGCCATACGGATCCTCTCGACGTCCGCTGCGGTACGTAGGTAGTAGACCCCGTGGAGATCGGCCCCGGGAACGGTGAGCCGACGAGGGCGGGCTCCCGTGCACAGCGCGAGCTTGTCGTAGGCCAGCTTCTCCCCGGTGTCGAGAACGACGTTGCCTTCCGACCGAACGATGGCCTCCACCTGCGCGTTCAGGAGCTGAATACCTTGCTTGGAGTAGAAGTCCGTGCTGCGAATGGCGATATCGTCGAGTACGCATTTGCCCGCCAGGTATGCCTTCGACAGCGGGGGGCGTTGATAGGGAGTGGCAGACTCGTTACCGATGAGGACGATCTCGCCTGTCCAACCTTCTTGGCGCAAACTAGCTGCCAGTTGTGCCCCAGCATGGCTTGCGCCGACGATGATCGCCCGTTGCGATGTCATGCGCTGGAAGTAGGCGTCAGGCGCACCATCATCTTGCTGATGCCCCGCACGAAATTCGACTGAACGTACTCGGGGTCGCCGACGACCTCGATGTTCTCGAAGCGGGGAAGCAACTCCTCCCACAGAATCCGCAGCTGCATTTCGGCCAGCCGATTGCCCATACACCGGTGTACACCGAATCCGAACGCGATGTGATTGCGCGCATTGGCACGATCGATGATGAAATCATCAGGATTCTCGAAAACGCGTTCGTCGCGGTTACCCGAGGCGTACCACATCACCAATTTGTCACCCTTGCGGATGAATTGTCCGTTCAGAACGGTGTCGGCTTTGGCGATTCGGCGCATGTACGCCAAGGGTGTTTGCCATCGGATGATTTCCGAGTTCATGTTGGGGATCAAATCGGGATTGGCCTTCAATTTCTCGAACTGGTCGGGGAATTGGTTCAACGCAAGAACGCCACCGCTCATCGAGTTTCGCGTCGTGTCGTTCCCACCGACGATCAGCAGGACGAGGTTGCCCAGAAATTCCATCGGACGATCGATCAGATCCTTGGTGTCCTCGTTGCTCTGCAACATGGTGATCAGATCGAAACCGGACTCTTCCCCTGCAGACCTCCTGGCTGCTTTGTCATGCCAGAGAGCGCTGAGGCCACGGGCCATGTCACGCATGCCCTCGAACACCTCGTCGTTGTCCGAGGGCCCACCGTTGGCTTGCTCCATCGAGGTTGCCAAATCGGACCAGTAGACGAGTGTGCGGCGTTGTTCGTAAGGGAAATCCAGAAGAGTTGCGAGCATCCGAGCTGTCAACTCGATCGAGACATTCTGCACCCAGTCGAACGGCTCGTTCAAGGGGAGGTCGTCCAGCACCTCCCGTACCCGCGATCGGATCAGTCCCTCCATCTCCCGGAGGTTTTTCGGTGCGACAACCCCCTGGACGGCAGCGCGCTGCTTGTCGTGGCGTGGCGGGTCCATCGCGATGAACATCTCGATATCGAGAAACCGGGGCGGGACGCCGATGACGATGAACGGTTCGGCCGAGAACACAGCGTGATTCTTGTCGACGGCCACGATATCGGCATGGCTCGTGACCGACCAGAACGGGCCGAACGGACTGTTGGGTTGGTAATGAACCGGTGCCTCGTTCCGCACGCGCTCGAAGTACGACTGCCACCGCCCTTGTCTGTAAAGAAAGGGGTTACTGAGGTCGATGTCGGCGAGCTCGACATCCTCGACCGGTGGAATGGGACTTTCGACGAAAATCTTCTTGCCATTCGTGCCAGTCACCCACCGTCGGGTCTTGTCGTACAGATGAGCGCCCTGGATCTGCAGCCCTATAGGGATGGTCGACTGGACCTTGTCGGTGATCGACTCAGAAACTTTCATGCTGTCGTGCCTGCCTTTCACACATCACAATTGGAATTCAGGTGTTCGAACGATCAGGCCATCCCACGCTTCCGAGGCCACCATCTGGCACGACAACCGAGACGTGGGTTCACGCTCGGGGTTCATCGCCAGCATCTCCTCCTCGTTGGCACCGGACAGACCCACCTCTCCTGACCACTGCGGGTCGACGATCACATGGCAGGTGCCACAGGCCGTTTCGCCCCCACAGTCTCCATCGATCCCCGGCACAGCATTGTCGGTTGCAATCTGCATCAACGATCGACCTTCGACCAAGCCCGCCTCGTGCTTCTCACCATCGTGGGCGACGAAAGTTACAACTGCCATGTCAACTCCTCAATTTTCTTCCGCGATTGATAACAGTGTCGCCGCAAACGTGAATGGCGGCCATGTTACGTAGAGTCAAAAACTTGTGAATTCGGGTCAGACGGTTCGCCCCAGAGATCCGACCTGAGTCCACTCCAGATGTGGAGTGCGACAACTCTGCGCTCCGCACGAAGGCATCGAGCGACTGGGCTCCTGTTTCGAAATGCGCGCTCACCAAGTACTTCTTTCACCGCGAAGCCGTCTCACCGGCGACCAGATGGCCATTTCGGATCTCGACGATAGGCAATCTCAGTCCACCCGGAGCGTCCACCGGAACAACGGGCGAGTTGGGGGCGATGGGATCGAGCCGCTGATACGGAAGCCCCTGTGCCGGACGAAGATCCAGCTCGCCCTTGTTCGGCCACAGTGCGGCGGACCGCTCGGCCTGCGCACTGATGGTCAGCGACGGATTGACCCCGAGGTTTGCCGACACGGCCGCCCCGTCCACCACGCTCAGCGTCGGGTAGCCGTGGACGCGGTGGTACGGATCGATGACGCCGTGCGCCGAATCCGAGGCGATGGCGCAGCCGCCGAGGAAGTGGGCGGTGAGCGGAATGTTGAACAGCTCTCCCCAGGTACCGGCCGCGAGGCCGCCGATCTTCTTGGCGATCCGCCGGGTGGCGTCGTTGCCTTCGGGGATCCACGTCGGATTCGGCTCCCCGTGGCCCTGCCTGCTGGAGATCGTGCGGCCGAACGGCCCACGCTTGGTGAACGTGGTGATCGAGTTGTCCAGGTTCTGCATCACCAGCGCGATGATGGTGCGCTCGCTCCAGTGCCGGACGTTGACGACGCGGACGAACTGAATCGGATGCGCGATCATCGCGAACACGAATTTGAGCCAACGCGGAATCTTTCCTCCGCCGTCGGTCATCAGGGTCTGCAGCATGCCCATCGCGTTCGAACCCTTGCCGTAGCGGCACGGCTCGATGTGCGTGTTGGGGCTGGGGTGGAACGAGGACGTGATGGCAACGCCACGCGTGAGATTCATCGACGGGTCCACCTCGTATTTGGCCGCTCCGACGATCGACTCGGAGTTGGTACGCGTCAGTTCGCCGAGTGTGTCCGACAGCTTGGGCAGCGCGCCGGTGTCTTTCATCTTGTGCAGCAGGTTCTGAGTGCCCCAGGTACCGGCTGCCAGAACGACATTGGCCGCGCTGTAGGTCTTCTTGCCCTTGCGGAGCCGAGCGCCGGTGCGCTCGGTGTCGACATCCCAGGTGCCGTCGGATCGGGGGCGCAGGCCGGACACCGTCGTCATCGGCACGATCTCGGCTCCTGCGCGCTCGGCGAGACCGAGGTAGTTCTTGAGCAGGGTGTTCTTGGCTCCGTGGCGGCAACCGGTCATGCACTCACCACATTCGATGCAACCGGTGCGCTCGGGGCCTGCGCCGCCGAAGTACGGGTCCGGGACGGTCTTGCCGGGCTCGTCACCGAAAAACACGCCCACCGGTGTCTGAATGAAAGTGTCGGCGACGCCCATGTCCTCGGCGACCGACTTCATCACCTCGTCGGCAGGGGTCATGTGCGGATTGCGCACCACGCCCAGCATGCGGGTGGCCTGGTCGTAGAACGGCGAGAGCTCACTGCTCCAGTCGGTGATGTGCGCCCACTGCTTGTCCTCGAAGAACGGTGTCTGCGGCTTGTAGAGGGTGTTCGCGTAGTTCAGCGATCCACCGCCCACTCCGGCACCGGCGAGGATGAGGCAATCGCGCAGCAGGTGTACGCGCTGGATGCCGTACAGACCGAGTTTCGGTGCCCACAGGAAACGCTTGAGATCCCAACTGTTCTTCGCGAAGTCCTTGTCCTCGAAGCGTTGCCCGGCTTCCAGGATCCCGACGCGGTACCCCTTCTCCACCAGCCTCAGCGCGGTGACACTTCCGCCGAAGCCCGAACCGACGATCAGAACGTCGTAATCGATTGAACTGCTCGGTGGCGTCGCCATGGCGTCTCCTTCTGGTTCTTCAAACCGGATAACTGCTCCTCGCCCCAGGGGCCTGGACCCCAGCGCAAGAGTGCGCCCCCTCGACGGTGAGACCAAAGCCGACCGCCTGCCTACCCGGGCACACTACTATACAGACGATGACTTTTTGTCCAATTAATTGACAGATGCAGCCTGCGTGTACAGATACTAGTGATGCAGCTCATCAACCACAAGCCGCTGACGCTTCCGTCACCGGCGAGCCGAACCGAAAGGAGCCGGTGCGTCAGAAGCCAGCAAGGAGGGCTCTGACGAGAAGCCGAGGTGCACAGGCGGCGGGGCAAGCCCCGAGATCGACAAGCTAGATCCGCAGCGATCGTCACCGAAATGGCGTGCCGCTCCAGAATTGAACTACCAGGGTAGGTATGACACTAAAATGATATCGACTCATTTGATGGAAACACTTGTGGACGAGATGGAGGACAGGAAGGCAGAGTTGACCGAGAATATCTCTTCATTCATAAGTGCATCAATCCATGAAATGAACGGCAATGCAGACGCAACCGGACTTCTACACACCAGTGTGAAAGCCAACATCAATGCGGCTATCGACTTCCTGGCCGACAGGACTGAGCACGACAACTTGCGAGCTCCGCATGCCGCCCTGTGCCATGCTCGCGTTCTCGCACACACGCATGTCCCGCTGACGGCGCTCGCCCGCGCTTATCACCTGGGCCAATCGAGATTTCTTGAGCATGTCCTGTTCTCGCTCTCGCGAGCTACGCACACGTTGGCCGCGAATCAACTTGCGCATCTGGTCAGCAGGTCTGCCGTCTTCATAGACCGCGTGTGTCAGGACGCATGTTCAGAATACGAAGCGGAGAAATCGAAGATACGTGAAGAAAATAGTTCTGTAAACACGGAACTCGAACGCGCAATGTCGCCATCATGCACAGATCCTTTGGACGCATACAAAATCGATTCATATTACAATCTCACAGGAAACCCTATTGCCATTGAGTTTTGGACGAATGACCGGGAACCATTCCCGAGCAAGTCCTGGCACCAGCTCGTAGATACCGTTAACGTCAGACTCGGTACGATCGGTCGACCGCAAGTCAACAGTAAAGGCGATGCCCGATCCCTGGTTTGGTTTCCGATAATTCACGCCGGAAGGATTTGCCTTGAAAGCGTTACAGACGTTCTTCAGAAGTACGGCCGAATTCGAGCAGCAATTGGAACCGTGCAGAGTGGTGAAAATGGTTTTCGGAAGACAGCCAGGCAGGCAGAGCGCGCGGCCCGCGTGGTTTCGGACGGCAAGGTCGATATCAGTCCGGTGGTAACTTTCGAGGAAGTTGCAGCCATCACTCTTCTGCTCGAAGATCCGGAAAGCCTAAGGGCTCTAGCGGAAGACTCACTCGGAGGCTTGCTTCTGGACAGTGCGCGGAACCGCTGGCTCCGCGAGACCTTGCGAGTCTACCTGGCAAACAACTGTAGCGTTACCGCGACCGCTCACGACATGACGATCCATCGCAACACGGTCAAATACCGCATCCGACAAGCAGCGAAAGAGTGCGGTTGCAAGCTGGACGATGCCGGCATCCTCATGAACCTCAGGATTGCGCTGGATGCCGCGTGGTGGACACCCAGCACAGTACTCAAATTACCCATACCGCTCGGCTCAGTAGACGCACGGTTGACGGTTTGAGCAGGGTGGCTGCGACCCGGCTCAAACCTTCCAGGTTTCCAGCGCCACGTTCGTCAGACTCCATTGCCATGCTGATTCACGATTGTTGCTATCAGAATATCGAATGCCGCATTCGGTGAAAGCGACTTGATTCGGTCATTGATATCCATTTCTTTGCCCTCGATTCCTTCACTTGTCGCAATGTTCGCCGCATTTGATTCGACAGATCCTTCGGACGTCTCCAAGATTCGACCGGCCCACACTCCGGCTGGCGAAGGATCAGTAGCAAGATACTGCTCGCAGTCGGTCAGTATATGACATTTCATGCAAGAGTCCGCTGCAGTTTTATGACGCGCAGCTCGCTGAGCAACCGTCTCGTAGGGTGGATCGGATTCGTAGTCCCACAGTTCGGGCTCCCCCTGGCAGGGTGTGACCAGCACCCGACCACGAACTGCGAGACGGTCCAATGCTCGATTCAAGGTTGATTCCTTTAAATACGGGAGCGAACTCGATACGACCTAGTTGTACGATAGCCATTCCTCATGTGTCAAAGAGGGAAGGATGAGTTGTGCATAAAGAACAAGGACTCCTTGCGACTTTGGCCAACTTGGACATATCACAGAACGGTGCCGATCCAGTACGATCGACACCACGACGACGGCTTCTTCAGGCCTCCATGAATGCAGTGGAAATCGAGGTATCGTGCTGGATTTTGTATTCTTCACATTGACACCGCTCCTACTGTTAATGTTGGCACCCGCGTGGATTCCGTTGACTTACCATGGGTGCGCGAGTCTGATCGAACGCCGAAATATTCGCGACGTGAAAACCAGCCAGATGTAGGTCGAGCTACGCAGACGAGGGGTGTGCGTAGCCGACCTCTGCAATGGAGAGCTTTTCTGACGCCACACGCCGGCAGTTGTGCCGAGTTGCATGCTCTGCGTTCGCTGCACGCCGCTCGGGAAACCTACCGAAAGAACAGATGAGTTCTTCGTAGGTGTTCGGCTCACCGCTGCGCCTGGTTCGTTCGCCCGCCGATAACGCCACTGGTCGCATCGCTGGCAGCATCGACGCGCTGGCGACAGCGACATCATCCCCCACCACCAATGTCCGAACGCGCCTAGACTTCTATTCATGAGTTCCGTCCACACTGCGCGGAGATATTGTCAAGACCTGTGGATGAGGGTGTTTCAGGCGACCTCCGTTTCGCTT
>NZ_JBJURM010000034.1:0-70484 GCF_046097995.1 Rhodococcus sp. 5A-K4 | reverse complement strand
TCGCCGGCTATGCGGCGCGAGGTGCAAGTGCAGGTTCTGCATCCAGCGTCGAGTGCCGGTTCGCGCCCGTCCTTCTACCTACTCGACGGCGTCAGTGCCGGTTCGGAATCCGGATACGCCGAAAGCACCTGGACCCAGAAGACCGACATCGAAGCGTTTTTCGCCGACAAGAACGTCAACGTCGTTCTCCCTGTTGGCGGTACCGGCAGTTTCTACACCAACTGGAAGAACGACGATCCGAACCTCGGTGTGAACAAGTGGGAATCGTTTCTCGCTGAAGAGCTTCCGGCGTTGATCGATTCTGCGTTTTCCGGAAATGGGATGAATGTGGTCGGCGGGGTGTCCATGGGTGCGCTCGGCGCGGCCAACCTCATCACACATCACCCGAAGCTCTATACCGGATTAGCCTCGTACAGTGGCTGTCTCGACAACTCCGAGTCGTCTTCGCAGGATTCCGTGCGGCTCACCGTGGCCAGTAAGGCAGGCGACGCCACCAACATGTGGGGCCCGTCATCGGACCCCGACTGGCAAAAGCACGACCCGTCCACCAATGCTGAAACGCTGCGAGGAAAGACGATCTACGTTTCCTCGGGCACGGGCGCACCCGGAGAATACGACAACATTTTCACCCCGGGCGGCCTGCAGACGGCCATCGAAGGCGGGCCGCTCGAGGCACTGGCAAACACGTGCACGCAACTGTTCGAGGCGAGGTTAGGGGAGTTGTCGATTCCCGCAGTGTTCGCGTATCGAAACGTCGGCACCCATTCATGGCCGTACTGGCAAGACGCGCTTCACGATTCCTGGCCGACAGTGAAGACCGCCCTGGGAATGTGAACTGGGCTGTGAGCTGAGAACTACTCGGCCAGTGCCAGTTCGAGCAACTGGAGGGCGCCGTCACGGGTCTGCGCAGCCGCGATGAACCCCGCCTTGTGGCAGAAGACCGAACTGTCGACGCCCGTCTCGGCGGCAAGGTCCGAGCCGTTCAGGCCGCGCCACGGCTCCGGCAACAGCTTTCGTGAACCGAACTTGGAGTCAGCGGGCTTGACCGTCTGAATCGACCAGCCGCCGTTGGTGTTCGGGAAGATGGTGAACAGAAGTTCTGGCTGGGCCGACGCGGCGCGGCCGTGGGGAACGAAGCGTTCCAGCACGACGAAGCGCGGATCCGTTGCTTTCTCGTAGGTCTCGGTGAACTCGCGCTCGGCCGCAGCGTCGCCGGCGTACTTGGCGCGCAGGCGAATCAAGACCTGCGTTGCGAGAACGACGGCCAGCTCGAACTGGGTGTCGAACTCTTCGTCGGTGGACGAGATCGGATTGAAAAGGTCCAGCACGGACGACAGATCAAAAGGCTTGGTGCCGTAGTCGTTGAGGGTGTAGATCTCCTGGCCGTTGTCGACGGCGTCGATGCCCTCGACCAGACGACTGTCGATTCGGCGGAAAACGGAGGCGTCGCCTTCGCAGAACTGCAGGCCGTATTCCTGCCAGAGCAGACCGAAAGCGGAGTACAGGATGCCGTTGCTGCGCTCGCCGGCATCGCGCTGGTGATGGTCGAAGCGACCCTCGGCCGGGTTGTAGCGACCGCCGACGTCGAGCACGATGTCCGCACTGTCGAGGACGGACTCGTCACGGCTGCGAACGACGGTGGCGTCGGGGTACAGCTGCTTGAGCAGCGATACGCCGAAGACGTCGTCTGCATGGAACTTGCCGTTATGGGTCGCGATGATCACCCGTCGAGACTAGGCAATCGAGCGCGGGGATGCCTATTCAGCCGGCGGTGCGGATGCGATCGGTGGCAGGCGGCGAGACCGGGGACCCGGCTGCGAACAGGGCAGTCAAGGCGTCGAGGTCGTTGCCCGCGCCGGTCATCTGGGTGGAGTTCTTCAGTGCGGTGAAACCGTCCCCACCCTCGGCGAGGAACTTGTTCACCACGACGCTGTAGACGCCGTCGGGGGCGATGTCCTGCCCGTTCAAGCGCATTTCCGAGATTCGCGAGCCCGGCGCTGCTCGCCGGTCCATGGCGTAGGTGAAGCCCGCGGACGGGGAGAGGATGCGCTCGGTAGCGGTGCCGTCGAGGTCGATCTGGAATTGCTGTTCGAGAGCGTCCTTCAACACCGCTCCTGTGACGGAGAGCACCTCGAGGCTGTTACCGAAGGGTTGAACACCGTACGCCTGGCGGTAGGTGACCTGGCCGGAAGTGCCGAAGTCCAAGTCCTCGCGCATGCCGCCCGGGTTCGTCAACGCGAGTTGAGCCCCTCGTGTCGATCCGGCGGCGAGTTGAGCGTCGGCGACCAGGTTGCCGAGTGTCGATTCACCGCTGGGGACGCGGTCCCGTGTCAGATCGGCGGTGATGGTCCCCACCGGTCGCTGAGCGCTTTCCGACGCCTCCGACCAGGCCCGGTCGGCGAGAGCCTGAATATCGGGATCCGGCGAAATATCGTGTGTCACTATCTGATTGAAAGCGGATGTCTGATCGCGAACGACCTCGCGGGTGTTGCGGTCGATGGTGACGTCGGCGACGGACACGATCCGGCCGTGCGAAGCGCCCTGCATGACGACTCTGGGATTGCCTGCGGGATCAGGGAATTCGCAGTTGTACTGCTGGTGGCTGTCGGCGGTGAAGATGACGTCCACCTTCGGTGAGGCACGAAGAGCGATGTCGCGGGCCGGGCCGGACTCGACGTTGCAGTCGTTGGGCCCACCTTCGACGGCCGGTTCGTCCCCACGGTGCAGGAGAACGGTGATGGCTTTGACGCCGAAGAAGTCGAGGACATCGGCGGTGCGGTTGATCGCTTCGACCTCGTCGCCGAACTGCAGATCGGCGATCCCGCCCGGTGTGACGATCTGCGACGTGTTGGCGGGGGAAATCGCGATGACTCCGAGCGGAATGCCGTCGACCATGTTCACGGTGAAGGGCAGCGTGGCCGGAGTGCCGTTGGTGTACGTCATGTTCGCGGCCATCAGAGGGAAGTTGGCGCCGCCGAAGGACGGACTGAACGTGCACGCGTCGACGGCGGAGCAACCGCCGGACTGCATACGACGGAACTCGGCGAGCCCCTTGTCCAGTTCGTGGTTGCCGATCGCGGAAGCGTCGATCTTCATCCGATTCAGCAGTTCGACCGTCGGTTCGTCGTTGAACATCGCCGATTCCAATGCCGACGATCCCCAGTTGTCACCGACCGAATACAGCAGCGAGTTGGTGGCTTGGCTGCGAAGCTGCGTCACGTATGCCGCGAGATACGCCGCTCCACCTGCGGGGGTGAGCGAGCCGTCGGCCTGCCTGATCTCGCTGCGAATGCCTTCCGGCGGGCGGAGGCTGCCGTGCAGATCGTTGAAGGCCAACAGACGTACCGACACCGTGTCCTGGGACTCGGCGGTGGCGACGGCACTCAGGGAGGTCGCGGAGGTGGCGAGAAGGGTCGTTGCGAGCACGGCACACGTTCGTGTCATGCGTCGCGTCATGCGTCGTGCTCCCTCACTCGGACCGGCCTCGAACCTCCCTGAGTGTGCCCGTCCGTCGAAACGAATTCCAGTCCTCGGCGTAACAGTTATGTATCGAGTGTCACGCGGTGACGCCGATGCCCGCGGCCTGCTTCGCGACGTCGGTGTTCGCGAAAGCGAGGAACGCGTCGTTCTCGTGTGGATCGCCGATGGTCATCCGGACGCCCTCGACGCCGTACTGACGGATCAGAATGCCCGCCTCGGTACTTGCCTCGGCGAAACCGGGGGAGAGCTCTCCGAGGGGGAGATAGACGAAGTTCGCCGACGACTCGGGGACGGTGTACCCGGCTTCGATCAGTGCACTGCGCACGCGCGTCCGCTCGGCGATGACGCCTTCGGTGCGGGCAAGCAGTTCGTCTGCTGCAGCCAGGGAAGCGATTGCGGCGGCCTGCGCGACAGCGCTCACGGTGAACGGGGTGTGCACCTTGCCGAGGGCCACGATGATCTCCGGATCCGCGACCGCGTAACCCACGCGGATTCCCGCGAGGCCGTACGCCTTCGAGAAGGTGCGCAGAACAACCACGTTGGGGCGGCTGCGGAACAGTTCGATGCCGTCGGCGTCCGAGCGTGAGTATTCGAAGTACGCCTCGTCGAGTGCGACGACGACGTGCGCCGGGACCGCGTCGAGGAAGCTCTCGAGCTCTGCCTTCGACAGCGCGTTGCCGGTCGGGTTGTTGGGGTTGCACACGAAGATCAACCGCGTGCGATCCGTGATCGCGGCCAGCATCGCGTCGAGGTCGTGGCCGAAGTCCTCGGTCAGCGGAACCTTGACCGAGACGGCATGGCCGACCTGGGTGACCACGGGGTATGCCTCGAACGACCGCCACGCGTAGATGACCTCGTCACCCTGATCGCAGGTGATCTGCACGAGTTCTTGGCACAGCGTCACGGAGCCACAACCAGCGGCGACGTTGGCCGGCTCGACTTTCAGGAAGCTGGCCAGCGCCTCGATGAGTGCGACCGCGGCATTGTCCGGGTAGCGGTTGGCATTGGCGACCGCGTCGGCGACGGCGTCACGCACACCGGGCAACGGCCCTACGGTCGTTTCGTTGCTCGCCAGCTTGATCGCACCCGGAAAATTGCGTCCGGGAACGTAGGCGGGGATGGAGGCGAGGTCAGGGCGAATGTGTGCGGTCACGAGTCGATTATGCGCGCACCGATTTGGTGCGTAGCGGCCGTCTGCGTGTCAGAGTTAGAAGATGTCGGAAATCTTCCGGGCCACCGCGTATCTGCGCGGAGCCGAAGGGGAGGTCGCCACGGCTGTTCCGCTGACGGTGGTGGAGCCGGACGGCCCGACGCGGGGCGGGATCGTCGTCCTGCATGAAGCCCGCCAGTTCAGCCCGGCTCTGCTGAATCTGATGTGCGCACTCGCCGGCGAAGGGTGGGTGAGCGTCGCACCGCACCTGTTCCACCGCGAACCCGAACACATGCAGGGCGAGGTGTTCGGTGACAACCTCTTCGCCGATTTCGACGCGACCCTCGATTGGCTCGTCGGACGCGAAGTTCTCGCGGACACCGTCGGGGTGCTCGGATTCGACGACGCCGGGACCGCCGCGATGCTCGTGGCCACCAGCCGTCCCGTGGGTGCCGCGGTGAGCGTCGCCGCCCGGGGAATCGTCGAAGCCTTGTCGGTGGATGCTCAGGCGCTCGTCGATGCGGCCACTTCCCTGCAGGCGCCGTGGCTGGCGCTGTACGGCGAGGACGATCCCAGCACGCCGCGTGAGCACGTGACCCTGCTCCGGGAAGCGACCGCCAAGGCCGACGTCGCGACACTGGTGGTCAGCTACGCCGGACTGGCTCACCGGGCGGACGAGCCGCCACAGCTGTCCGAGGACGCCGACCTCGACGACCCTGGCTCGGCTTCGATCGTCGAAGCTCAGACCCGGATCTTCGACTGGTTCGACAGCCACCTGCGGTAAGTCGACAAAACAAGGCGCTGACCACACGTTTTGCCTTTGGTGGCGAAGGGTGTGTAATCTTTCGATCCGGCGGTCCGAAAGGATCGGAACCCCCAGGGAGGCGTGCCAGAGCGGCCGAATGGGACTCACTGCTAATGAGTTGTCCCTTTTACGAGGGACCGGAGGTTCAAATCCTCTCGCCTCCGCCAAGCCGGTGATTTTGACCGGCGGGTTAGAAATGATAGAAAGTACGACGGTAAGACACGCAAGACCAGCAAGACAACAGAACATGCGCCCGTAGCTCAACGGATAGAGCACTTGACTACGGATCAAGAGGTTAGGGGTTCGAATCCCTTCGGGCGCACAAGAAAGAAGGTCACAGACTCCGGTCTGTGACCTTCTTTTTGTTGTGGTGCATTCGCAATTTTTGAATGTGTGTGACGTCACCTCGGCGAATTTCGGTCGGTGACCCTCGCGATCGTAGGAACCAACAACCGATCCCCGCGACCTATGCTTTCTCCGGAGCAGCCGCGCAAACCGAGGAGAACCCGTTGGAGACCGTCGACAGTCGGACGCTCCCGGTCTACTCGGCCGGGGCGGTCGAGGTGCCCTTTGTCATCGCGGGCATGGACGAACTTGTCTCCCGCGAGACCCGGTGGGAGGCGCACTCGCACCCGACCCACGAATTGTTGTGGAACGAGCGGGGAGCGTCGAGCGCCACGGTGGGATCGCGCACGTGGACGATCACCCCGACCGTCGGTCTGTGGATGCCCGCCGGCGTCCTGCACTCGGCGATCGCGCCCGCCGGAACCTGGTATCGGGCCGCTCAGCTCGACATCGCATCGGTTCCTTCTCTGTCCGACGTGCCGGTGGCGATCGAGGTCACTCCGCTGTTGCGGAATCTCCTCGAGCGACTGGCAGACGATTCACTCGGAACCTCTTCGCGCTCGCTCACAGAGCAGATGGTGATCGACGTACTGGCGCCGTCACCCAACGAGTTGCTGGTTCTGGTGCCGGACTCGGCGCTTCTGCAACCCATCGTCGACGCGATCGGTGACGATCCGAGTGACATGCGAACGCTGTCCGACTGGGCAAGGCTCCTCGGCGTCAGCCCGCGAACCATCACCCGGGTATTTCGGTCGGAGACCGGGATGAGTTTCGGGCAGTGGGTGTCAGCGGTGCGCGCCCAACGGGCGGTGACGCTTCTTGCACACGGCTTGGATCTGCAAGAGGTTGCCGAGCGCGTGGGCTACCACTCGACCAGTGCGTTCGGTGCGGCATTCCGGCGCACCACCGGGGCCACACCAGGGATGTTCCGGGCTAGCTGATCGGCCATCACACCTTGTCTCGATCGCTACAGGGGGTGTCCCAAACACGCGATTGCGCCACATTGCCCTCCCGTATACGGTTTAGGCAAACCTCACCTAAGTGTCCGATTGAGCCAGGTTGAGGGCCGTACCCCTTCTCGAGAGAGTTCTGTTTTCATGCGTTCAAAACGCTTCTTGGCGGTGGCCGCAGCAGCGGTCGCAGTCGCCCTCGGCATGACAGCTTGCAGTTCCGACTCCTCGGAGACCGCCGACGGCGGCAGCGCCGGAAGCGGATCCAGCTCCTTTCCCGTCACGATCGAGCACGCTTTCGGAACTACGACGATCGACGCCAAGCCGGAGCGAGTTGCCACCGTCGCCTGGGCCAATCACGAAGTGCCCCTTGCTCTCGGCGTGGTTCCCGTCGGAATGGCAGCGGCGACTTTCGGTGACGACAACGGCAACGGAATGCTGCCGTGGGTCGAGGAAAAGCTCGACGACCTTGGCGCGAAGCCGCCGGTGCTCTTCGACGAGACCGACGGCATCGACTTCGAAGCCGTCTCCGATACGAACCCTGACGTCATTCTTGCCGCGTACTCCGGATTGACGCAGGAGGACTACGACACCCTCAGTGAGATCGCTCCGGTTGTGGCGTATCCCGAGGGGCCGTGGGCGACGTCGTGGCGTGACGTCATCAAGTTCAACAGCATGGGCCTCGGCATGGAATCCGAAGGGCAGGAACTGATCTCCACCATCGAGAAGGAGATCGCCGACGAGGTTGCCTCACATCCGCAGCTTGCCGGCAAAGCAACAATGTTCCTGACGCACGTCGACACTGCCGACCTGAGTCAGGTCAGCTTCTACACTGCGAACGACACACGTGCCGCGTTCTTCGAGGACCTCGGACTTTCGACGCCGAAGAGCGTTGCCGACGCCTCGACGGGTGGTGAGTTCTCGAAGAAGGTCAGTGCCGAGCGTGTGGACGTCTTCGACGACGTCGAACTGATCGTCACGTACGGTGACCAGGCACTTGTCGACGCACTCAAGGCTGACCCGCTGCTCTCGCAGATGCCTGCTGTAGCTAACAATTCGATCGTCTTCCTCAACGGAACCGGCCCGATGGGAACGGCGGCCAACCCGACTCCGCTCGCCATTTCGTGGGTACTCGGCGACTATGTCGATCTGCTCGCCGGGGCTGCTGGAAAGTCGGAGTGACTGTAACCTCGCAGGATTCGACGTCGGGCGCCAGCGATACGCGGCGCCCGACGTTCGGCAATTCGCTGTGGCTGATCGCCCTTCTCGTGGTCCTCGCGGTGCTCATGTGCGCCTCGATCGTCATCGGCTCTCGTGAGGTCGATTGGTCCGACATCGTTGCCGCACTTAGCGGTTCCACCGACAATATCGGTCAGGGTGCGATTGCCAAGCGCATTCCGCGGACGGTGCTCGCGATCGTCGTGGGTGCTGCGCTCGGTCTTGCCGGCGCGGTGATGCAGGGGATTACCCGAAACCCTTTGGCGGATCCCGGAATCCTGGGCGTCAACATGGGCGCTTCGCTCGCCGTGGTGATCGGAATGGCGTGGTTCGGATTGTGGACCCAGACCAGCATGATCTGGGTGGCCGTACTCGGTGCAGCCGGGGCGGCATTGTTCGTCTACGTAGTCGGGTCACTCGGGCGAGGTGGAGCCACGCCACTCAAGTTGGCTCTTGCCGGGGCCGCAACATCGGCTGCGTTTGCTTCGTTCATCACTGCGATCATGCTGCCGCGAAACGATATTGCGGGCAACATTCGTTCGTGGCAGATCGGCGGCGTCGGTGGCGCGAGTTTCGAGGTGATCCGGCAGGGTCTGCCTTTCCTCATTGTCGGCTTCGTGATCTGTCTGCTGTCAGCGCGCAGTCTCAACTCTCTTGCGCTCGGCGACGAGGTTGCGTCAGGTCTCGGCGAACGCGTCGCGGTGGTTCGTGCAGTGGCAGCGCTCGGTGCAGTGTTGCTCTGCGGTGCGGCCACTGCCATTGCCGGACCGATCGGCTTCGTCGGTTTGGTTGTCCCGCATCTGTGCCGGTTGCTGATCGGGATCGACAACCGTTGGCTACTACCGTTTTCTGCGCTGACAGGTGCCGGCCTTCTCGTCGCCGCCGACATTCTCGGACGAATTGTCGCCCGGCCGAGCGAAATCGACGTCGGCATCATCACCGCGCTCGTCGGAGCGCCCTTCTTCATTTACATAGTCCGCCGTCAGAAAATACGTGAGCTGTGACCACTACATTCGTTACTCCCGAAGTCGAGGTCGACGCAGTCGGAGCAAGCCGTGTCCGACGAGGTAGACGCCGCCGCATCGTGATTGCCGTGCTGACGGTCCTCGTCGTCGCCTCCTTCGCGGTCACTCTGATGGTGGGAAAAACCTTCTACCCGCCGTCAGATGTGCTTCGCGTCGTGCTGGGGGAGAACGTGCCTGGTGCCTCGTTCACCGTCGGCCGCCTCCGGCTGCCTCGCGCTGTCCTCGCTGTGGTCGCCGGAATCTGTTTCGGCTTGGGCGGCATCACGTTCCAGACGATGCTGCGCAACCCGCTCGCGAGCCCCGACATCATCGGGATCAGCTCGGGCGCAAGCGCTGCAGCGGCTTTCGCGATCATCTCGCTTTCGCTCGGCGGCTCGCAGGTCTCGATCTTCGCCATCGCTGTCGGTCTGGGCGTCGCAGTCTTGATCTACGTTCTGTCCTTCCGAGACGGTGTAGCGGGCACTCGGCTGATCCTGATCGGTATCGGCATCGCCGCGATGCTCGACAGCGTCACCGCCTACCTGCTCAGTACCGCCGCCGCGTGGGATCTGCAGGAGACGATGCGTTGGCTCACCGGCAGTCTCAACGGTGCCAACTGGGGTTCGACGGTTCCCGTACTCCTGGCGCTGGTTGTCCTCGGACCTGTGCTGCTGAGCCAATCGCGCAACCTTTCGACCATCCAGCTCGGTGACGACGCAGCACAAGCGCTCGGCGTCAGAGTGGAACGAACGCGCATTCTGACGATCATTGCGGCCGTCGGACTCATCGCCTTTGCCACTGCCGCTGCGGGGCCCATCGCCTTCGTCGCATTTCTGTCAGGGCCCATCGCCGCCCGCATCGTCGGTCCGGGAACATCACTTTTGATTCCGTCGGCGCTGGTCGGAGCGCTGCTGGTGCTAGTTGCCGATTTCTGCGGACAGTACGCCTTCGGCACCCGCTACCCCGTTGGCGTGGTGACCGGCGCGCTGGGAGCGCCGTATCTCGTCTACCTCATCATTCGCTCCAACCGAACGGGAGGTTCGCTGTGACCGGATCCCATACTCTGACTGTCGAAAACCTCGAACTCGGTTACGGAGGACGGACCGTCGTCGAATCGCTCGACCTCGCGGTGCCGCCGGGAACGATCACGACCATCGTGGGCGCCAACGCGTGCGGCAAATCGACGCTGCTGCGGTCGATGTCGCGGCTACTCAGTCCCCGAAGCGGTCATGTTCTGTTGGACGGCAAGGATGTTCATCGCCTACCCGCGAAGAAGCTCGCTCGCACGCTCGGTCTGCTGCCGCAGTCACCGATCGCACCGGAAGGGATAGTTGTCGCCGATCTCGTCGGCCGAGGCCGACATCCACATCAGCGGGTGCTGTCGAGGTGGAGTCGCGAGGATGACGCAGCCGTCGCTGAGGCGCTTGCGGCAACGGACACAACCGAATTGGCCGAACGATCGGTGGACGAACTTTCCGGTGGTCAGCGCCAACGTGTGTGGATTGCGATGGCGCTCGCCCAACAAACCGATCTGCTTCTTCTCGACGAGCCGACTACCTTCTTGGACGTGAGCCACCAGGTTGAGGTCTTGGACCTGCTCACCGACCTGAATCGGACTCGGGGTACAACGATTGTCATGGTTCTGCACGATCTCAATCTCGCCGCCCGCTACGCCGACTACCTCGTCGCCATGGCCAATCGCCGGGTCTACGCGGCGGGTGATCCTGCCGGGGTGCTCACCAGTGACAACGTCCGCACCGTTTTCGGTCTCGAGAGCCGAATCATCCCCGACCCCATCTCGGGTAAGCCGTTGGTGTTGCCGCTCGGGCGCCACCACGTTCTCGACGACGTGTTGACGTGACGGCGTCGAACGCCCCGGGCGGGCGGATCGAATCCGTGGAACAACTCAATGGGATTCTCGGACAGCCCCATCCGACGATCATGGAGAAGCAGACCGCTTACACGACTCCGTTGATCCGTGAATTCATCGAGCAGGCACGGTTTTTTGTGCTTGCGACATCCGATGCGGCCGGAAATTGCGATTGCTCGCCGCGCGGAGACTTGGTCAGTCAGGTTCTGTTTCCCGACGAGAAGACGCTCGTGCTCCCGGATCGTCCGGGCAACCGGCGCGCTGACTCGTACCGGAACATGATCGAAAATCCTCACGTGGGGATCCTTTTTCTCGCGCCCGGGCACGACGAGATCGTGCGCGTCAACGGCACGGCGACTCTGTCCACCGATCCTGATCTGTTGGACTCGATGGCGATGAACGGCAAGCCTGCGCAGCTTGCGGTGATCGTGAAGATCGACGAGGCGTATCTGCATTGTGCGAGAGCGATTCTGCGGGCGAAGCTGTGGGATCCGTCGACGTGGCCCGCATCCGATGACGTACCGAGTCTGCGCGACATGATGGCCGAGCAGCACAGCCTGCTGGTCGAGGATCTGGAGCCGGCTCGGCAGGAGGCGTACCGCAAGTACCTGTACTGAGCGCAGATCCGTCACCTATGTCCGATAATGATCCGTGCCTTCAATTGCCTCGTCGCTGTTCTGGATTGCGCTGATCGCGGCCATCGCGCCGATAGTCGCGGGCTTGATCCCCCGTCGACTGGTTCCCGAAGTGGTGTTGCTACTGGTCGCGGGCGCAGTGGTCGAGCCGTTCGCCCTCAACATCGCCGCTGACAGCGAAGCGATCGGAATCCTCCGCGAACTCGGCCTCGGCATGCTGTTCCTGCTCGCCGGCTACGAGATCGACCGACAGGAACTCAGTGGGCGCGGCGGACGTCGAGCGCTCTACACGTGGCTGTTCTGCCTCGCGTTGGCGTTCACGGTGGTCGCGCTGCTTGGCATGAGGAACGTGATCTCCGCGGAAGCCGCTGTTGCCATCGCAATGACGTCGACCGCACTGGGCACGCTGTTGCCGATCCTCAAGGACAACAAACTCCTCGACACACGCTTGGGCAAGACGGTCCTCAATCACGGGGCCGTCGGCGAACTCGGGCCGGTCGTCGCGATGGCGGTGCTGCTGAGTGCCCGTGGTGCCGTCCTGTCGCTGATCGTTCTTGCCGTCTTCGCCTTGATCGCCATCATCGTGGCGGTGCTGCCCGGCAAGCTGATTCACGAAGGCTCGTGGACACATCGGCTGGTGCGGGCAGGGGCGGACACCACGGCGCAGACGACGGTCCGCCTCACCGTTCTGTTGTTGGTCAGCCTCGGAGTGCTGTCGGCTGTGTTCTCACTCGACGTCATTCTCGGTGCGTTTGCCGCCGGCTTCATCCTGCGGCGGCTGATGCCAGAGGGCGACGAGCGCCTCGAGATCAAGCTCGACGGGATCGCCTTCGGGTTCCTCATCCCGATCTTCTTCATCACTTCAGGCATGGCAATCGACGTCTCGGCGGTCGCCGCCAGTCCCGGCATACTGATTGCGTTTTTGATCCTGATCGTTGTCGTCCGCGGCGTGCCGGTGTTCTTCGTGACCAAGTTCGAGAAGGTCGAGCCGCCCTTCACCACGCGCGAAAGTGCGCAAGTCGCGTTGTACGGGGCTACCGGTCTGCCCATGATCGTGGCGGTCACGGGCGCTGCCGTCGACGCGCATCAGATGTCCTCGGACAACGCGTCGATTCTTGTCGCGGCCGGTGCGATCACCGTTCTACTGCTGCCGATGCTCGCCACTCTCTTGACGAAAAAGGAGAAAGTGTCCTGATTCAGAGATCCAACTGCTCGTCGAGCCAGTCGAACATTCGCTGATCCGTCAGACGCCTCGCCATGGGCTGACAGTGGAAGTTCGCGCCTTCGGCAGCGGTGAAGGGAACCACCGTCGTCGGTCCGCCGGATAGGGCGGCAAGCCGCTTGGATTGACCGGGCCAGAACTGCTCGCCTTCCGGATCGGTGATGAGCAGGGGAGTGGAGATCGAGCCGGCGACGTGTTCGAGGTGGTACTTCCGAACCTCGGCGAGAGTGTTGTAGTAACCGTCGGCGAGGTACGGACGCGCTCGGAAACGCCAGATCCGGGCGGTGTCCTTGGAGAACTTCATCCCCATCGCCATGTCGCGGTCGAAGGCCTCCGACTTCCCCTCGTCGAGCAGCTTCTGCATGTTCTTGGGGATATGGGCGAGCCACGACGCGGCCACGTCCACGACCCCCGGATCGGCGATCGCTGCCGCGATCCGATGCTCGAACGCCAACGACTGCGGTACCCAGTAACCGCCCTGACTGATCCCGTAGATCGCCAGCTTCGACGCATCGACGTCCGGCCGGTCCACGAGGTAGTCGACGACGGGCGTGATGACGGCTTCCCAGTCGTGACGGAACGGGATGTTGCGCTCGAAGAGCATCGACTGTTGACCGGGTCCGTCGAACATCAACACGTTGTAGCCCCGTTCGAGGGCCCCGGCGCCGCCGCTGCCCCACAGTCCGCTGATCGGGCCGTCGCTACCGTTCACCATGATCAACGTCGGCCGTCGCACGTCGCCGGGCGGCCGGAAGAAGTACCCGGGCAAGTAGGTGTCCTCGTAAGGGATCCGGACGCGTTCGACGGGCTGGGCGGTGGTGTCGACGAAGCGGTCCCACGCTTGTCGGTGACGTTTGAAAGTGGGGACCAGAACCGAATCGTCGCTGAGACCGTCTACGGCGTTGATCGCCACACCGAAGTACGACGCCGCCCGCAGGTACGCGTTGGACGCGCTTCGTGAATGCCCGGCCTCGGCCGCCTCATCGGCGTGCCCGAATACTCGTGTGCCGAGGTCGAACCAGGCCTCGTACCAGCCCTCGAGGTCTTTCTCGCCGACATGAGCGATGGCCGAGAGCACTTCGCCGGTATCTGCCGCGCCGTAGGTGGCTTGCCCGAGAACGACTCGTAGCTCGAAGTCGAAGGACTCGTTGCGGTAGAAACCGGCAGTGAACGCCTGGTGTGGATGGGCGAAGAACGACGACGCGAGAGACATGGGCACACCTTCGCTAGTTCGGGGCAGCCATTTTCAGTTGTAGTTCCAGGATCGCCCGAATCGGTTGCCGGAAAACCTGTCAGCGTGGCGACGCCGGGAGCCCGGTGGCTGGCGGCCTCGACATCGCAAATGCCAGGGTGCACAACCACAACGACATCCCCAGCACCTGTGCGCGTTGAGCGATACCCAGTCCGAGATTACCGCCGCCGGAGACTTCGATGCTGTTGGTCGTCAACATCCACACCGTCGCAAGGGAAGTCAGGATCAAAATGGTCAGGCCGGTCGTACGCAAGGACCGGTGTTCGCGATACCTGAACGCTCCCACGGTGAATGCGATCATCGCGGTGAAGATCGCGAACACCGCCACGCTGCTCGTCAATGCGTGAACATGGTGGAGCTGCGGAAGTAGACCGTCGGGTGCGCTCGACGGGCAACCCTCGCCCGAGCATTCGAGAGGGAACGACGCGTCGGCGATTGTGGCGATGCCGAACACTGCAAGTGCAATCCAGCCCGTGACGTAGAGCCTGCGCCTGGGCGTGATCAGCAGACCCAGCGCTCCGGAGATCAACATCAAGATCGCGGACAGGACGTCGGCATTGCCGAAGACGTCACGGTATTTCTGGTTCTCGGCATCGAGTTCGCTGAGGAACGATGTCACCGGGTCGAGGCCGGTGTCGAGGAAGAATTCGAGAATCCACGACGAGTAGACAATTCCGCCCAGAGCCAGCGCAGCCACCAAACCCCACCGCGCAACGTTGCGTTCCTTCACGAAATCGAGCTTACGGACCGAGCAGGGCTTTCTGGACGCGTTCGGCTGCTACCAGCGGATCTTCGTGCTCCCAGATGCGGATGACGGTCCAACCCTGCTCTGCCAGACGTGCATCGGTGTCGCGGTCTCGAACCACGTTGGCGGCCAACTTGTCCGTCCACCACTGCGCGTTGTTCTTGGGAAACGTCGCATGCTGCGGGCAGCTGTGCCAGAAGCATCCGTCCACGAACACCGCGACTTTGCGGCGCGGAAACACCAGATCAGCGCGTCGGCGAACACCTTTGACAGGCGCCCGGTCCACGAAGTACCGGAGTCCCCGCCGATGAAGCTCGCGTCGAAGTGCAATTTCAGGTTTGGTGTCGCGCCGACGCTGAGCGCTCATCCGAGCGCTGGTGGCAGGATCCGTCGCAGGCACCGTGGTTCCCTCAGCCGTCGGAATCGTCGCTGTCTTCGGGATCGGACCAGGTGGGCGCAAACCTGTTGCGACGCTCCACTTCACCGTGCACGACGGTCACGAAGTCGGTGAACGAGAGCGTCTGAGCTTCGGTGGGCCGGCCGTTGCGCGGCGGCGGCTCGTCGACGTCGAAGAACCGAACCGCGCCATCGGGTTCGTAGAGTCCGATGTAGACCTTCTCGAAGAGGTCGTAGCGGGTGTCCTCGGCGCCGAGATCCACCCAGGCCTTTCCTGGAACGCCGACCACCGCGCGCTTGCCCCGGCCCGAGCGCTTCGAGAGCGTCGTGACGTGGTGTGCAAAAGAGGATTTGCCGGTGTCGCTGGTCTTGGTCGGGTCGCCGTCGTCGCACGTGGCGTACGGCTCGAACATGACGGCGACCAACACGCTGTACGGCTGACGCTGATGCAGAACCATTGCCTCGCCACGCAATTCGTGGTCGTTGCGGACGATGTTCTTGGTCCACCGTCCAAGTTTTCCGCTGCGGGGACTGTAGTCCTGGAAGTTGTACGTCTTGATGGAGACGCAGAGGATCAGGCCGAGAGTGGGGTCGAGTGCCTTGACGTCCAAGCGCTTTCGGCCCTTGGCGACATCAACGGTTGCCTCCTGGCCTTCGCCGGACGCTGTCGGGGTGATGTTGGGATACAGCGGACGCAGAGCGTCGGCCACCGTCTGTGCCAGTTGATTGGAGAGTCGCTGGGCGTAGTTCTTCTTCTCGCCGCGATCGGCGTCGGCCGGAGGCTTGTCGCCCGCGAGTTGCAGTGCGCTCCACAGTGGTTCGTGTTCCGGCTCGGAAAACAGCGGTTCGGGGAATAGCGTTTCAGGTTCGGGGAACAGTGATTCCGTCATGCCGCGGCCTCGGGGTATCCGCCCATCCGCTCGAGATGGCTTTCGACGTCCTCGATGAAACCGGGGATGAACCGAAGATTGCCCATGCGTGCGCGCTTGAGGAAGCCGGCTGTGGCCCGCGCCGACAGCAACCGCGTGTCCTCGAGGAAACCGCTCAGATCCTCGTAGTCGTACTGGACCGGCCAGGTCGAGGTATGGACGCGGAAGGCTTGGCGGTTACGGCCCCACGCCGCACTCGGCCACGCGTCGCCCGGTTCGAGTGGCGTCTCGCCCGCGGCGTCGTATTCGATGGGATCGTTCAGCCGGCCACCGACCCACGACGCCATCCGCACGCTCACGGCATTGCCGACGAGCTTCCATCGGTGGCTGTGGCGTAGGCCGGGAACCTCGACGGACGGAAGCGTCCAGTCGGGATCGAAACCCTGCAGGCGTTCGGCGTCGACGAGGCCGGGAGTGACGATCTCACCGGACGGCAACCGGACCGCCGGCTGGCTGGGGATGCCGACGGACGAGCCGCCCTTGAGCGTCGGCACCGCATTGACGGCCCATCCGAGTCCGCGGGTGCCTTCGGTCCAGTAGAAGCCGCAGGGGTAGTCCGCGGGATCACCTCCCAGGCGCTCGCCGGCGTCCTGGCCGAACAGGATTTCGCGAGGATCGTCCGTGCGCGAGGCAAGCATGATGACGCGCTGGCGGCGCTGGGGGAGTCCGAAGGCGCGGGCGTCGACCACCCGGTATGCCCAGGTGTATCCGAGGTCTTCGAGAGCGTCGGTGATGTGCCGCATGGCAGCGCCCTTGCCGAGTTGCAGCATGAACGGAACGTTCTCGATCAACAGCCAGCGCGGGCCTTTCTTGCGCTTGACCAGACGGAACACCTCGTCCACCAGGCCTGAGCGTGCGCCGGTGATGCCCGCCGTTTTGCCGGCCTGAGAGAGGTCCTGGCAGGGGAAACCGGCGGCCACCAATTCGATGTCGCTGGGCAGCGCACGCAGTTTGGTGACGTCGCCGTGCAACGGCACGTCGGCGAAACGCGAACGGAGAACTGCCTGGGCGCCCGGATCGATTTCACACAGCAGTTCGGTGTTCCACCCATGTTCCGAGAGCCCCAACTCGAGCCCGCCGATACCGGCAAACAAACCCACCATGCTCCGCGACGACGTCACAGCACCCTTCCTCACGAACCGACCTAGAAGCACGGTACTCGAGAACTCCGACACCGTTTGCCAACTATTCGGTCTGCGGGGTGCTCCTGGCGGAAGAAGCGTTGTGAAACGGCTTACATCGAGATCTTCGGGGCCGATCGAAGTCCCTAAAAGGTCCCTGATCGAAGCAATAACCCGAACCAGCGGTGCTCCGCGCCCGTTCGTCCATTACCGTGGTCGGGTGAGCATCCAACCTTCCGGTGACGCGTCCTGGCCCGCGGTATTGACCTGGCAGGCCCACAACGCTCCTCGTATGGAGTCTGTTCGTGTGCAGCTGAACGGAAATCGCATCAAGGCTTCCGGCCGGATCATCGGTGGAGCCTGCAGTGAGCACCCTGCATTCAGCGCGTCATACGACCTGGTCACCGACGAGGCCGGCATCACCCGCAGGCTGTCGGTGCGGACCGCCCTGGCCGCCGGTGAGCGTCAGATGTCGATCAGTCGGGACGAAGAAGGCACCTGGATGGTCGAGAACGGCGCCAGTCACCAGCGCTCTGCGTTCGATGGCGCACTCGATGTCGACGTGATCCTCAGCCCGTTCTTCAACACGCTGCCCATCCGCCGCGTCGGCTTGCAGAACGACATCGAAGACGCCGAGGTCCCGGTCGTCTACGTCAACCTTCTCGACCTGCGCGTCGAGGGTGCGACCATCACCTACAGCAGCGGCACCGACGGAATCAGTGTGCTGTCCCCGGTGTCCAGCTCGACGCTGGCCGTCGATACCGAAGGCTTTGTCCTCGACTACCCGGGTCTGGCAACTCGAATCTAGGTTTCGTACCTCTAGGTTTCGGATCGCCGGATGACACCACCGCGTCGACCGGCGTCCCGCATCCGCTCGATCCAGTCGGGTTCTCCGACCCGAAGGTCTTCGATGTCCCAACGCTCGTGCGACTCGTAAGCGCCGCGCGCAGCGAACCCTGCGTCCACCAATCGTGCCGTGGAGCCGTTGTCGAGCAGATCGGTGCGTGCACCCTGCAAAAGGTCGAGCGCTTCGTCCAGCGCGACCAGCAGGGCGTCACGGTTGCCCTCGCACATCGCCCGCACCAGGCCAGGAGCGCTCCCGGCTACGCGGGTGCCGTCGCGAAATGACCCGGCGGCCAGCCCAAGGGCCAGTTCGCCGCCGGCAGCTCCGGTGATCGCGAGTGTTTCCGCCAGTAGGTGGGGCAGGTGCGAGATACGTGCAACAGCTCGATCGTGCTCGAGAGATTCGGCCGGCACGACCACCGAGCCGCAGTCGAGTGCAAGGTCGGCGACCTGCGACCACACGTCTGCGTCGACGCCGTTGTCGGTGGCAACGACCCACACCGCGTCGACGAACAGATCGGCATCCCCGACCGCCCAACCCGAAGCTGACGTCCCCGCCATCGGATGACCGCCCACGAACTTGGCGCTCAAGCCCGCTCGTTCGACCGCGGCCTTCACTTCGCCCTTGACGCTGACGACGTCCGTGATGGGATTGTTCGGCGCATGCGCGGCGATTGCCTCCAAGGTGGCGTCGACGGCAGGCATCGGCACGGCGATCACAATGATCGCACCGCTCTCGTTCGCTCTCTGCAGCACTGAAACCAGATCGGTGTCGGCGTCGAAACCGTCGGCTCGGGCCGCGTCGGCGGACTCGCTGGAACGGTTGTAACCCCACGCCTGACGGCCGGATCGGACGGCGGCGCGAAGTAGCGAACCGCCGATCAATCCGAGGCCGAGAACGCAGACTGGTGGGGCGGAATCGATCGCAGACACGAGTTCAGGTTGGCACATCGATGCTCGGACTTCACTCACTGGCACCAGGCGGGCTACCGTTGCGCCATGGGTGCACAGCGCGCGGGTAACAAGAGCGCCTCTTCGAACCAGTCGGAGGAGCTTGAAGGCTTCGGTGTCGCGGTGGTCCGTGAAGAGGGGCGTTGGACGGTCAAGGCATTGACGCCCGACGCGTTGACCTCGCTCTCGGCCGCCGAAACGCAGCTGCGTGAGCTGCGAAGTTCGGGTGCCGTCTTCGGTCTTCTCGACGTCGACGACGAGTTCTTCATCGTGTTGCGTCCGGCGCCGTCCGGCACGCAGTTGCTGATTTCCGACGCGACCGCCGCCATCGACTACGACATCGCAGCTGACGTCCTCGACGCCTTGCACATCGAGATCCCCGACATCGATCCGGACGACCTCGACGACGTCGAACCCTGGGAAGAGGGCGATCTGTCCGTGCTGGCCGATCTGGGCCTGCCGGAACCCGTGCTCGCCGTCATCGCGGCCGAGACCGATCTTTATCCGGACGAGCAGTTGGGGATGATCGCGCAGCGACTCGGGTTCGCATCCGAGTTCGGCGTAGCGCTCGACAAGCTCCCGCGCTAGATGACTCTCGCTGACGATCAGCGCATGATCCGTGCGGCCATCGTGGCCGCACGTTCCGCCTCCGACGCAGACGTCCCGGTCGGGGCAGTGGTGTTCGACGCAGACGGCGTCGAAGTTGCTCGGGCCTCCAATGCAAGGGAAGCGTCGTCCGATCCGACCGCGCACGCCGAAATCCTCGCGTTGCGTGCTGCCGCAAAAATCTACGGCGACGGCTGGCGCCTGGAAGGTGCGACGCTGGCCGTCACCCTCGAGCCCTGCACGATGTGTGCGGGCGCTCTGGTCCTCGCCCGGGTTTCTCGGGTCGTTTTCGGGGCGTGGGAGCCGAAAACCGGAGCCGTCGGATCATTATGGGACGTAGTTCGAGATAAAAGATTGACCTATCGGCCGCAGGTGCGCGGCGGGGTCCTCGAGGACGAATGCGCTGGGCTTTTGGAAGATTTCTTCCGCGAGCAGCGGGCCTGAAATCGGTATTCCCCATCGAGAGTGATCGCACACTCGGGTAGCCGGAACCGGTAATCACGGGCATGGTGGAGATCAGATGCCGTCAGGGTATCGGCGAATCGCCGGAAGGTGATTCGTTCGCGTTCACAGAGGAGTACTCATGGGAATCGCAGACAAGGCTCAGAACAAGGCCGAAGACCTCGGGGGCAAGGCCAAGGAAGCTGCTGGCAGCGCTACCGGTGACCGGGACCTCGAAAACGAAGGTAAAGGCGACCAGGTGAAATCGGCCGTCAAGGATGCCGGCGAGAAGGTCAAGGACGCCGCATCCAGCATCAAGGACAAGCTCACGTAATACCGCTCCACCTGGCGATTTCGGCCACGGGCACTCCATCCGGTAAAGTCACCAACGGTGGCGTGTCCGAGCGGCCTAAGGAGCACGCCTCGAAAGCGTGTGACGGGTAACCCCCGTCCGAGGGTTCAAATCCCTCCGCCACCGCCAAAGCTCCCCACCTGTTCACGCAGGTGGGGAGCTTTTTTGTGTGGTAAACCTGGCGTGCGAGCGCTGCCGACCGTCAGGACGGACACGCTCCGACTGGACCATCGGACGACCGGCCAGTCCGCCATTCGGACGAGGACAGCGCTGGACTTCGGAGGAGATCGGAAGCCGCACTAAGTCTTATGGGGGAGGGGCCGTCCTCCGGTGGACATTCACAGGTTGACGAAGTTCAGGAGCGGCGAGCGATCCACTCTGCAGCGGCGGCATCGATGTCCTGCTTCAGCTTCTCGAAGAACGAGGGTGGCGGGGTGGGGATCAAATCTGCTGCGGTAGTGAGGGATCGACTGAGGGCGATCCGACGCTCGCGTAACTCGTCGTCGGTCAGGAGCGTCAGGTCCGCCATTGCGAGCTCCCCCGATCGGTGTGATTCGTGTTTCGGGCAGACCGTGCGCATCGGGATCGATGCATGATTCGATGCGCACGGCCCAGGCACTCCAGGCTGGGGGCCGGAATGCAAAAACCACTTTACCAAATGATTACTAATGGCTGTGGGTGTGCCCACTTTCGGTGTTCGTGGAGCGCTTTCACAGGGTTCTCCCAGGTCGTAAGTCCTGACAATCGTTGAAGCTGCAACTATCGTCGAACCCATGAAAAAGATCTGGTGGATCGGCGGAGCAGTAGTTGTGGTCGTACTCGCCCTGCTTGTGGGGCCGTGGGCGTACGGGAAATTCATCGCTGAAGACGATGCGCCGGCGGCCGTGGTATCCACTCAGGGCGCAGAAGCGGCGTCCGGATCGATCGACGGGCAGTGGACCGTCGTCGCCGGGCAGGGGGACAACCAGACGGCAGCGGGATACACCGTGCACGAGATTCTGAACGGATCGAGTGTGACCGTCGTCGGAACCACCGGCGAGGTGAGCGGAAACGCGGTTGTCGAGGGTGAAAAGCTCACTTCAGGCGAAGTGACGGTGCAGGTGGCAAGCATCAAGACCGACTCGGATCGGCGCGACGGCCAGTTCACGGGCAATGTGATGGATACCAGCACGTATCCGACGGCGACGTTCACGATCGACTCGCCGGTGGACTTGGCTGCTGTGCCGACGGACGGAACAACGGCGACGGTCACGGTGTCTGGCACCTTGACACTCAAAGGTCAGTCCAAGCCGGTGTCGGTCGACATGACCGTGCTGCATTCGGGTGATTCGCTGATCGCATCGGGCTCGATTCCGGTCACCTGGACCGATTTCGGAGTTGAACCCCCGTCCCTCGGTTTTGTCACCGTCGACGCCAGTGGATCGGTGGACTTCCTCGTCTCACTCGCCGCGAGCTGAATTACGTCTACCCGATTCGCACTGCTTCGGGGCGGGCAGGGAAGATTAAGGACATGACCTTCCTTTCTTGTTGTCCGTTCCGAAGGCAGTGTGCGATTTCTGCCCGGACGGAATGAACAGGTGATGCCCCGGTGGAGACCGTTCCGAACGGGCGAAGACCCCGATCCACGGTTCACGCTCGCCAATGAGCGGACATATCTGGCTTGGATCCGCACTGCAACGGCCTTCGTCGCGTCGGGCGTCGGACTCGAAGCGTTCGGCGGCGACATTCTCGACCCGACGGTTCGTGCCGGCTTGGCCGCGTTGTTGCTCGTCGGCGGTGCTCTGATCGCCATCACTTCCTTTGTCCACTGGATCAGCGCCGAGCGTGCACTGCGAACTGAGCGCTCGTTGCCGGTGCCGCTCATGGCGCCGGTCGTCGGCATCGTGCTGGTGATCTGCGCGACCGTCCTGGTGGTCGAGGTCGTGAACTGATTGACCGCGCTGGAACCGTCGGAAGGTGTCAAGCCTCCGGACAAGGGCTTGCAGTCCGAGCGCACATCGCTCTCGTTCGTGCGTACGAGTCTGTCGATCCTCGGCTTGTCTGCCGCCTGTCTGAGATGGTTGCCGCCGTTCGGGTCGGTGGCCCTGATCGGCCCGTCCGTCGCTGCCGTGCTCGTCGTCGCGGTGACGGTCTACGAACGTCGGTCGCGGCCCAGGCGGTTGGCCCAGTTTTCGGCCGAAAAGGCAACGCCCGCTTTGGGTATGGGAGCAACTCTCGCGGTCGCTCTGCTCCTGCTCAGTGCGACGGGGCTGTGGATTCTGCTGAAGTGACCTCGGCTTTCGGCGCCCAGCCGGGCGGGCCGAACACGTAGCCGGCTCGCTGCCGCCACGATGTCGACGCCTTCCAATCGCGAGCAATGGCAGCATATTCGCGCGTTTGGAGCTTCCAGATGTTGTACGTTCCGACCGGCGTCGTGAGTCCGTAGGTGGGGCGGTGGGTTTCGGCTGCGAAGGTTCCGAACATCCGGTCCCAGATGATGAGGATTCCGGCGTAGTTGCGGTCGAGGTACTCGGCGTCGGAGCCGTGGTGGACGCGATGGTGTGACGGCGTGTTGAAGATGAATTCGATGGGCCGCCAGAGTTTTCCGACACGTTCGGTGTGGACGAAGAACTGGTAGACGAGGCTGACGGAGAAGCCGACGAACACCATCCACGGCGGGATCCCGAGGAACGGCAACGGCAACCACATGATGATCTCACCGCTGTTGTTCCACTTCTGCCGCAGTGCGGTGCTGAAATTGAAGTACTCGCTCGAATGGTGAGCCTGGTGTGTGGCCCAGATGACTCGAACTCGGTGTGCGATGCGGTGATACGCGTAATAGAGGACGTCGATTCCGAGCAGCAGGATCACCCAGGTGTACCAGGCAGTCGGCGAGAGGTGCCACGGAGCGAGATACACCCAGATTGCGGAATAGCCGATCAGCGCCAGCACTTTCCAGAAGGTGCTCGTTGCGATCGACACGAGTCCGAGCAGAACGCTGGTTCTGGCGTCGATGCTTCGGTAGCCGCCTTCCGCGGGTCGTGCGCGTCCGTCGGCGTCGTCGGGATGATCCTCGAGAGCGCGGGCCGCGAACCATTCGATTGCCAGGAAGATGACAAACGCGGGGATTGCGAGCGTGACTGGATCATGGAGCGGTTCGAGAAGTGACTTCCATGATTCGAGAAGGGTTTCCCACACGCGATTTGTCCTGTTCTCTAGCTTCGATCGTTACATCATGCATCAAAATGTAACGCCATGGAACCCTTTGCGGCGAAGAACTCGCAGGTTTGTTGCGACTATTCATAGAACGATGGTAGGAATTGCCGGTGCATATCACCGCGAAGGTGGACTACGCCGTGCGGACTCTGGTCGAGCTCGCGGCAGTAGGTCCTGACCCGGCCAAGGCCGAGTTTCTCGCCAAATCCCAGGTCATACCCCACAAGTTCCTGGAAGCGGTGCTCTCGGACCTGCGGCGCGGCGGCTTGGTCAACAGCCGTCGAGGCCCGGACGGGGGATACTGGCTCGCTCGGTCCGCGGACGAGATCACGATTGCCGACGTCATACGAGCCGTCGAAGGACCGCTTGCTTCGATTCGGGGTCAGCGACCGGAAGACGTCGACTACGGGGGGCCGGCGACGCCCCTCAAGGAGGTGTGGATTGCAGTGCGCGTCAACCTCCGTGCTGTGCTCGAAAATGTCACACTCACCGATGTAGCAGGTGGAGAGTTGCCCGAGTTCATTCACGAACTGACGGCAGATCCCGAGGCGTGGAATCGGCGCTGATACAGCCCGGTTTCAGGGTGCCCGTCGACGTGGAACAGTCATAGGAGCAGTGTTCGCAGTGTTGCCTCCCGCGGATTTTGCGTCGTACATCAGATGATCGGCCGCAACGATTGCTCGGGAGAACTCGTTGTAGTCGAACTCTTCCTGATGCGGGATGAAAGGTAGCGTCGCTGCTCCGACGCTGACCGTGGCCAAGGGGTCGTCGGAAGCGTTCACGACGGCTTTGGGCAGTGTCGCGATTCTTTTGCGAAGTCCGTACGGGGTGCCGATCATCACAACGGTGAACTCCTCGCCGCCGGTGCGCGCGGCGTAGCCGAAACCGTTCACATGCTCCTGCAGGCGCGTTCCTGTCCGGATGATGACGGCGTCACCGACTTCGTGACCGAAGGTGTCGTTCACAGCCTTGAACTTGTCGATGTCGACGACGGCAACAGCAATGTCGGCACGATTTGCCGACGCGACCGACCAGATACGCTCCGACATGTCCCACAGCCCTCGCCGGTTCAGGAGTCCGGTGAGTACATCCACCTTGGATCCCGTTGCGCGCGAGAGTAATTGCCGCCAGGTGAATTGAATGGTGGCCGGAATGAAGATCACGGCACACAGTACGACGTCGGTGCGTGCAATCACGCTGGTTGCCGAGTAGTCGCCGTTCGTCAGGCCGAGCACGGTCAGGGCGATGACAAACGTCGTGGCAAAGGCGAGGTGGAATGCCAGCCAGCGGCGGTCGAGAAAATAGGTGAAGTAGGCGCCGGTGGCCACAAAGAGTGCCGCGCCGAAAAGGGCGGCGTTATGGCTGGTGAAGGTGATGAGAATCGAGGCAGTTCCGAGATCCGCCCACAGACCGTAGAGCTTGAGCATGCGTGAACCTCTGATTCGGCCGACAAACCAGAGAATCGTGGGGATCAGGTTGACGGTCGCAATGCCGACGAGCCAACTGCGCGCAAACGGTCCGTCCGGGCCCTCTCCGCTGAGGAGAAACAGGAACGCCACGATCGAGAAATTGAGTGAGCAGAATCCGATGGTGAGACGGACGAGACGTAGTACGGAGCCTCGTCCGGACTTCGATCCCCACAGCATTACCGTGGACGAAACCGGCCAGGTATGCAGGAGCGGGTCCATCAGATTCCTTCGCCGAGCACATTGCGGTTAATTCACCGCAAAGTATGTCAGGCCATGTTGATTCACGCGTCAACTTGGCAGTGGGCGTCACGCCGTGGAGCTGCTCACAACTCTCTCTGTCGCACTGTTCAGGCATTTGCCGTGCGTGAGTGTGAGGTACGCCTCGAGTTTCCGCGCTGTGTGTTCGATCGCACAATATTGCAGACCTCTGCAAAGTTGCAGAGCTCTGCAAGTTGGGTACCGTGTTGGAGTGATCATCGAACAAGGCCTTCGCGACCGCAAGAAGGCAGCAACCCGTGCCGCACTCAGTGGCGCGGCAGCACGGCTCGCTCGTGCGCTGGGGATCGAATGCGTCACCGCTGACGCGATCGCCTCCGAGGCCGGAGTGTCGACGAGGACGTTCCACAACTACTTCTCCAGCAAGGAGGAGGCAGTGCTCGCCAGTTTCGAGGAATCGGTGAACCTGTGGATCGAGGCGCTTGCGTCGCGGCCCGCGGACGAACCAATTCTC
Organism: Rhodococcus sp. 5A-K4; assembly: GCF_046097995.1. NCBI lineage: Bacteria > Bacillati > Actinomycetota > Actinomycetes > Mycobacteriales > Nocardiaceae > Rhodococcus > Rhodococcus sp. 5A-K4. The sequence goes on along the minus strand of NZ_JBJURM010000034.1, from coordinate 44,775 downwards.
GACGTCCTCGAAGAACTTGTGGTCGAAATCGTGAACGACTCAGGTCCGAGTGGGAGTGAGAAGGCAAGTATCTGGCTGCTGTCGGATTCGAGTCCCGCGCTCTACCGGGATGCCGCAGACATGCATCAGCGGATCAACCGTGCAGTCGTTCAGGCATTGGCGGAACGCACCGGTACCGACGCCGAGAAGGACCTGTACCCGACGCTCCTCCTCGGAGCGGTGGGCGGAGCCGCTAAATCGGTGATCGACGTCTGGACTGGCGGAAAGTCGGAGGCTTCCAGTCCGGAAGAGTTGGTTCACGACGCTTTTCGGCAGATTCGTGCCGGATTGCCCGCGCCGCCGCCCGCCCCTGAGATGTCGCGTCCCTGAGATGTCCCGTCTCTGAGCCCCACACGTAATACCTGTCCACGTACACGCACCGAAACAGCAAGGAGCCCGTCGTGGCCACCTATCTTTATCGGATCGGCAAGTTCGCCTACCGGCGAAAAGGCGCGGTCCTCAGCGTTTGGCTGATAATCCTGGTCCTGATGGGCGTCGGGGCAGCCACTCTGTCCGGCCCCACCAAGGATTCGTTCTCCATTCCGGGAACCCCGGCACAGCAGGCGCAAGACCTGATGGCGGAGCGTTTTCCCGACGCGCCCAACCCGATGGATTCGCTGAGCGCGCGATACGTAGTGCAAGCTCCGGCGGGCACGACGCTGGCCGATCCGGCGAACGTCAAGGCCATGGACGACATGCTCGCGAGTATTCGTGGCATCGACAAGGTCGCCGACTCCGCCAAGGTGGACCCGGCGACTGCCACTCCGGAACAGGCCGCGAAGGCGTTGGTCAATCCGGTTACCGGCAACGACTCCATGGTTGCGATGTTCAAGGAAAAGGCTGCTGCGGCTGGAACTTCCGAGACGCAGGCCGTGGACGACGCGCGCGCGTTGTCGCCGCTCAGTGCCGACGGCACGGTCGGGTACGTCGAGGTTCCGTTCAGCGGTGACTTCGCCGATCTCGATCAGGCGTTGCGTGATTCGATCAACTCCGCAGCCGATGTCGGTCGGGCCGAGGGACTCAATGTCCAGGTCAGTGGTTCTGCTGCTCAGGAAGCGGAGATGCCCGGTGGTGTCACCGAGCTGATCGGTATCGCCGTTGCCGCTGTCGTTCTGGCCATCACGTTCGGTTCGCTTGTGGCCGCGGGGCTTCCGCTCCTCACCGCGATCATCGGTATCGCTATCGGCAGCCTTGGAATCACGGTTGCCACCGGATTCATGGATCTCAGTTCGATGACTCCGACGCTGGCGATCATGATCGGTCTGGCCGTGGCGATCGACTACTCGCTGTTCATCATGTCCAGGTTCAGGCATGAGCTCACCCTCACCGACAACCGTGCCGAAGCAGCAGGTCGCGCCGTCGGAACCGCCGGTTCCGCAGTGGTATTCGCCGGTTTGACAGTCATCATCGCGCTCGTTGCCTTGCGTGTCGTCGGTATCCCGTTCCTCTCGGACATGGGTGCGGCAGCGGCCTTCACGGTGCTGATCGCGGTCCTGATCGCATTGACCTTGCTGCCCGCGATCCTGGGTATGTTCGGGCGCAAGGCTTTTGCCGGCAAGATTCCCTTCCTCAGCAAGCGTGCGGAGGAGTCCGAAAACGATGATTCAGGCAAGCCGAAGCTGGCTCTGCGCTTCATCACCGCCGTCGTTCGTCGTCCGCTCGTGCCGCTGATCGGTGGAGTAGTCCTTCTGGGCGCATTGGCTCTGCCCGCAACGGGATTGAGCCTGGCATTGCCGTCGGAGGCCACCGGTGACCCGGCGACCAGTGCGCGTCAGGCGTACGACCTGATCGACGAGGGCTTCGGTGACGGCCGCAACGGACCGCTGATCGCCGTTGTCGACGCCAAGGATGCCAGCGTCCCCGCCGGGGAGGCCTTTGCGGAGGTCGTCTCGACCATCTCGAGCTTCGGTGACGTCCAGAACGCACAGGTCGTCGGAGTCAACGAGGCCGGCAACACCGCGCAGGTACTGATCACTCCGAAGAGCGGACCGACCGATCCGGCCACGATGGATCTGGTGGGCAGCCTCCGCGGAGCAGAAGCGGGACTCAACGATTCGATCGGCGTCAGCTACGGCATCACCGGTCAGACCGCACTCGAAGGCGACGTCTCGGACACGCTGAAGGATGCATTGGTGCCCTACCTTGCCGTAGTGGTCGGCCTTGCATTCATTCTGTTGCTCTTGGTGTTCCGTTCGATCCTGGTTCCGCTGACGGCGACGCTCGGCTTCCTGCTCAGCGTGCTCGCGACATTCGGTGCGACGGTGGCGATCTTCCAGCACGGTTGGTTGGGCATCATCTCGAACCCACAACCGCTCGTGAGTTTCATGCCGATCTTCCTGATCGGCGTGGTGTTCGGGTTGGCGATGGACTACCAGGTGTTCCTCGTGACGCGTATGCGTGAGGAGTACGTCCACGGTGCGAGCGCGAAGGAGGCCGTGACAATCGGCTTCAACCACGGTGCCCGCGTGGTCAGTGCGGCCGCGGTCATCATGATCTCCGTGTTCGGTGCCTTCATCGCAGAACCGAACTCGTTCATCAAGTCGATCGGATTCGCGCTCGCCGCGGCGGTGTTCTTCGACGCCTTCATCGTGCGCATGGTGATCATCCCGTCCGTCATGGCACTGCTCGGCGACAAGGCGTGGTGGCTGCCGAAGTGGCTGGACAAGATTCTGCCGAACGTCGACATCGAGGGTGAGAAGCTCAGCAAGGCCCTCCGTGACGAGAAGGAAGCGGAACTGCAGTCCGCATCTGCTTGATCTCTGCTGTGCGCCTTTATTAACCCCCCGCGGTTAATAAAGGCGCACAGCTGTTTTTGTGTATCGAAATATCCAGCGGCACATGTCGGCCAGGATTGGTAACCTTCGCTCACTATGCTGATCAGGCTGCTGCGCACTTATCTGAGGCCGTACCGGGGTGAACTCACGGGCGTTGTCGTCCTGCAGTTTATTTCGACTATGGCGGCCCTTTACCTTCCGAGTCTCAACGCCGACATCATCGACAACGGCGTGACCAAAGGCGACACCGGCTACATCCTCTCCACCGGCGGGATGATGCTGATGGTCACGCTGACGCAGATCCTGTGCTCGGTGGGTGCCGTCTTCTTCGGAGCACGAGTCGCCATGGGCGTCGGGCGCGACCTCCGAGCGTCGGTGCTGCATCAGGTCGGGACGTTCTCGGCCAGGGAGGTCGGGCACTTCGGTGCGCCTTCGCTGATCACCCGCAATACCAACGACGTCCAGCAAGTGCAGATGATGGTCGTGATGAGTTGCACCATCCTCGTCATGGCGCCGATCATGTGTATCGGCGGCATCATCATGGCTCTGCGCCAGGACCTGAATCTTTCCTGGATCCTCGGGATCAGCGTCCCGCTCCTCGTAGTCTCGATGGGTTTCCTGATCGCCCGGATGGTCCCCGGATTCCGGGTCATGCAGGGCCGCCTCGACGCCGTCAACCGTGTTCTTCGCGAACAGATCACGGGCATCCGCGTCGTCCGAGCGTTTGTACGGGAACCGTACGAGGTAGAGCGTTTCGGCGACGCCAACCGCGAACTGACGGAGACTGCACTCGGCGTCGGCCGCCTCATGGCACTGATGTTCCCGCTCGTGATGCTGATCAGCAATGTCACCAGCGTCGCGGTCATCTGGTTCGGTGGCCATCAGATCAACGAGGGGTCGATGCAGATCGGCTCGCTCACCGCGATGCTCAGCTACATCATGCAGATCCTGATGGCCGTCATGATGGCCACCTTCATGGCGGTGATGCTGCCGCGTGCGTCGGTGTGCGCCGAACGTATCTCCGAGGTACTCGACACCGATTCGTCGGTGATTCCGCCCGAGAATCCGGTCCTGGAGTTGAAGGACCCGGGCGTCGTCGAACTTCGTGGAGCTCAGTTCCAGTTCCCCGGAGCCGAGGAGCCAGTGTTGCGCGACATCACCTTCCGCGCCGAACCAGGCAAGACGACGGCGATCATCGGCGGCACCGGTTCGGGAAAGACCACTCTGCTCAACCTGATTCCGCGTTTGATCGACTCCACCTCCGGGTCGGTATCGGTGGGCGGCGTCGACGTCCGCGACATCGACACGGAGCTGCTCTGCTCGGTGATCGGTCTGGTCCCGCAGAAGCCGTATCTGTTCTCCGGCACTGTCGCCACCAATCTCCGCTACGGAAACCCCGAAGCTACCGACGAATGGCTGTGGGAGTGCCTCGAGATCGCCCAAGCTGCCGACTTCGTCCGCGCCATGCCAGAAGGCCTGGACACACCGGTGGCACAAGGCGGTACGACGGTATCGGGCGGTCAGCGTCAGAGACTCGCCATCGCCAGAGCGTTGGTGCGTAAGCCGCAGATCTATCTGTTCGACGATTCCTTCTCGGCACTCGACCTCACTACCGACGCAAGGCTGCGTGCGGCGCTCCGGCCGGTCACGCAAGGCGCCTGCATCGTCGTTGTCGCGCAGCGTATCTCCACCATCGTCGAGGCCGATCAGATCATCGTGCTCGACGACGGCGCCATCGTGGGGATCGGCACGCACGACGAACTCGTGGTCAGTTGTCCCACCTACGGCGAAATCGTCGCCTCTCAGCTAGCCGTACAGGACGCATCATGAGTAATCGACCGACTTCCTCGCCTCCCATCGGCCCGCCCGGCGGCGGCGATCCCACCAAGAAGGCCATGAACTTCGGCCCTTCGCTCAAGCGTCTCCTCGGTCGCTTGAGCCCGGACAAGCCGATCGTCATCCTGATCTTCGCTTTGGTGACGGCAAGCGTCGTACTTTCCTCGATCGCGCCGAAGATCCTGGGAAACGCCACCAATCTGATCTTCGACGGCATCGTCAGTAAGCAACTCCAGCCGGGGACGACAAAGGAACAGGCTGTCGAAGGATTGCGCGCTTCGGGGCAGGGTCAACTCGCCGACATGGTGTCCGGCATGGCCGTTGTGCCCGGAACCGGAATCGATTTCGACGCCGTCGGCAAGGTCTTGATGATCGTGCTGCTGCTGTTCGTCTGCGCGTCGCTGTTCAGTTGGCTGCAGGCGTATCTGCTCAACATCGTTGTGCAACGGACCGTTCGTCGGCTGCGTGAGGACGTCGAACAGAAGATTCATCGACTTCCCTTGCGGTACTTCGATACCCATGCCCGCGGTGACGTACTCTCGCGCGTGACCAATGACATCGACAATGTCGCGCAGAGCTTGCAGCAGACGCTCAGCCAGTTGGTCATGTCGGTGATGACCGTCCTGGGCATTCTGGTGATGATGCTGTGGATCTCACCGTTGCTCGCCCTGATTGCAGTGGCAACTGTTCCGCTGTCGATCATGGTCACGGCGTTCATCGCGAAACGTTCGCAGAAGCACTTCGTCGCGCAGTGGAAGAGCACCGGCGGAATCAATGCACAGGTCGAGGAAGCATTCAGCGGTCACGAGTTGGTCAAGGTGTTCGGCCGCCAGCAGGAGGTCGAGGAGCGCTTCCGCAAGCAGAACGAGGATCTGTACGAGTCGAGTTTCAAGGCGCAGTTCATCTCCGGTCTGGTCATGCCGGCCGTGATGTTCCTCGGCAACCTCAACTACGTCGCCATCGCAGTGGTGGGTGGCATGCGCGTCGCATCCGGAACGATGACCCTCGGCGACGTGCAAGCGTTCATCCAGTACTCGCGGCAGTTCACCCAGCCGCTCACGCAGATCGCGTCGATGACCAATCTGCTGCAGTCCGGCGTCGCTTCGGCCGAGCGGGTCTTCGCGCTGCTCGACCAAGAGGAGCAGTCGGAGGACCCGAAGAGTGCGAAGTCGCCCACGGTCGACAAGGGTCGCGTCAAGTTCGAGAACGTCACCTTCAGTTACAAGCCGGAACAGCCGCTGATCGAGGACCTGTCCCTGACTGCCGAGCCGGGCCAGATGGTTGCGATCGTCGGACCCACCGGCGCCGGCAAGACCACCCTCGTCAACCTCATCCTGCGGTTCTACGAACTCAATTCGGGCCGAATCACTTTGGACGGCATCGACATCGCCGACATGACGCGAGACGATCTGCGCTCACGGATCGGCATGGTTCTGCAGGACTCGTGGCTGTTCGGTGGAACCATCCGCGAGAACATCGCCTACGGCAAGCCTGGTGCCACCGACGAGGAGATTCGTCGTGCGGCCGAGATGAGCTACGTCGACAAGTTCGTGCACTCTCTGCCTGAGGGTTACGACACGGTCATCGACGAGGAAGGCAGCAACGTCAGTGCAGGCGAGAAGCAGCTCATCACTATCGCCCGCGCCTTCATCTCGCAGCCGTCCATCCTGATCCTCGACGAGGCGACCAGTTCGGTGGACACACGCACCGAACTGCTGGTCCAGAGCGCCACCGCGGTTCTGCGCAACGACCGCACCAGCTTTGTCATCGCGCACCGTCTTTCGACAATTCGTGATGCGAACCTGATCGTGGTGATGGAGGAAGGCCGGATCGTGGAGCAGGGGAGCCATGAGGCTCTGCTCGAATCCCGCGGCGCGTACTTCCGTCTGTACAACAGCCAATTCGTGGGCGCGGAGATCTGATGCCTCAGTAGACTGGAGCAGACTTGGTCCGCTGGGTGGACCACATTCTGTGTACTGGAGGCGCTCGGCGATGCATTCGTTGCTGGGGAAAGCGCGCCTGATACTCGATTCCTTCGATGCGGATTCGGGTGCGCTGTCGCTGACCGAACTTGCGAATCGGAGTGGTGTTGCGAAGGCGACGGTGCATCGAATAGCCGGTGAACTGGTGTCTCTTGGTCTACTGGAACGGGTCGGAACCAAGTACAGGTTGGGGTTACGGCTCTTCGAACTGGGGCAGTTGGTTCCTCGTCAACGTATTCTGCGCGAGGTGTCCTTGACGTATGTGCAGGATCTTCACGCGGCGACCCGGGAGACGGTTCACCTCGCGATTCGCGACGGCCTCGATGTTCTGTACATCGACAAGATCTCCGGTCATCACGGGGTGGACCTGCCGTCGCGGGTGGCTGGCCGGCTGCCGATGTATGCCACGGCAACCGGCAAAGCGATACTCGCGTACTCACCGGATTTCGTTTTTCGAGCGGTGACAGGCAACGGATTTGTCGAGTTCACCGATCGGACGGTGAACTCGGAAGACGGGTTACGTAGGCAACTCGACGCTGTTCGTTCGCAGCAGTTGGCGGTCGAGACCGAAGAGGTTCGCCTGGGAACATCGAGTATCGCTGCCCCGATCTTCGGTGGACTTGGTGAAGCAGTTGCCGCGATCGGTGTGTCGAGTCCGCGGTATCGAATGGATACCGAGCGTTTTGCCGAACCGTTGCGCGCGGCGGCCGAAGGGATCAGCCGGAAGGTATCGGTTCTCGAACGCTCGGCATAACCGTTTTATCGACGCACGCAGAGCAGCGCGATCACGCCGAGAACCGAAGCCCCGGTCATGGAGATGGCCACGGCAAGACTGGTGTTGCCGAGAAGGCCGACGATGGGCGCAACCACAGCGGCAGCGCCGAACTGCGCAAATCCGATCAGCGCGGCTGCTGAGCCTGCGGCTTCTCCGTGACGGGACAGTGCAACCGCCGGTGCGTTGGGCATGACAAAACCCGTTGCGCAGAGCATCAGCAGGATGGGGACGGCAAACCCGACGAATCCCCACGAGTCGGTGGCGGCAACAACAACAAATGCAGCGCCGACGGCACTACTGCCCCACATTGCCCAGATCGTGATGGAATTCGGCGGCCACCGGCCGAGAAGCACGACGTTGAGCTGGGACGAACCGATCAAAACGACGGCGCCGCCGGCAAAGGCAAATCCGTATGCGGTGGCGCTCAGTCCGAACTGTTCCTGCATCACGTAGGACGACGCGGCGATGTACGACCACAAAACGCCGCGGCCGAGACCGCACACGAGCACCAACACCATGAAGTGGGCATCCTTGCCGAGCGCAATGTAGTTTCGCGCGATGGCGCCGATGCCCTTGCCCGACCGATTCTCGGGTGGAAGTGTTTCCGGCAGCGATACTGCCGCGAGTGCGATCATCGCGATGCCCAGGATGAAGAGAGCGAGAAAGACTCCGCGCCACTGTGTTACGGACATCAGTGCCCCGCCGATGGAGGGGGCCAGGATGGGCGCTACGCCCATGACCAACATCAGCCGCGAAAGTACAACTGCCGCATCGTGTCCGGTGAATAGATCACGAACGATTGCCATCGCGATCACGCCCGTCGCGGCGGCGCCGAAACCTTGAAGGGTTCGCAGCGCAGTGAGGACTTCGATGGACGGAGCAAAGAAGCAGGCCAACGACGCGCCGACGTGAATTACTGTGCCCACGAGCAGGGGACGTCGACGTCCGTAGATGTCGGACAGTGGGCCGATGAGCAACTGGCCGAAAGCCAGACCCAGCAGTGTGCCCGTCAGGGTCAGCTGAACCATCGTGTCCGACGTGCCGAATTCCTGCGTGATCTGTGGCAGCGCAGGAAGATACATGTCGACGGTGAACGGCCCGAGGGCGGTGAGAATTCCGAGAAGCAGTACCAATCGGATCCGTGCACCGCCCGTCGGGGCGATCACCGTTCGTTCAGTTGTGCTGTTGGTCAAGGAAACCCGAAACTACACTGTAGTAGTCGTATGGTCGTTCTTCCTGAAGATGATGCGACGCCTTGTCCATGATGTAGAGATGGCCATGGGGAATCATCCGCGCCAGCATGAGCGGGTAGTCCGGGGTGAGGAATGCGTCGTGCATGCCCCAGGCGAAGAGCGTCGGCGCCTGGATCTGGCCGAGTTCAGCTGTGAGATCCTGCCAATCGCCACGAGGTGAGTCCGCCGAGGCAGCCAGGGCCATTTCTTCGGGGTCGAGACTTTGCTCGTATCGCATCTGGAGGGTTTCGGCGGGCAACTTCGATCCGTCGAACCATTCGAGACTGGTGATCAAGGTGCGGAGTTTTTCGAGGGTGGGGCCGGTGCCCCCGTAGTAGAGGTCGCGGGCGTTGCGGCCACGCCGGCCATCCTCGGGGAGCGGCGCGAGTGGACCGTAGAAGACGGGCATGCTGCCCGTGATCACCAGGGAGCGAACGCGTTCCGGGTACTTTGCCGCAAGATTGAGCGCTATGGTGCCGCCCCACGAGTTGCAGACGAAGTCTGCGCGTTCGATTCCGAGTTCGTCGAGCAGGGCAACCATCTTGGCGGCGTGGAAGTCCCACATTGGGCCGGCGATGGTGCACTTGTCGGACCGACCGTATTGCAGCAGATCAACGAGAATCGCTCGTCGATCCGAGGCGAAGAGCGGTGCCACCGGCCCGAAGTCGGACCACGCAGTGCAGCCGGGGCCGCCTCCGTGCAGGAAAATCGTGGGGTCGCCCTCGCCGAGGTCGTAGTAATGGAATGTGACGCCATCTGCTTTGGCGTACAAGCTCTTCGGTTGATCAGCCATGGCTATACCTGACCTCGAGGTGAGCGGTATGGGAAGTATCGCGGTCCGGCAGGCGAACCCGGTTCGTGGCTGTGAGACTTCCGAATGCCTAGCGTGCTGGCATGAGAACAGAACTCGAGCACGCGCGTGATCGCGCGGAGGCGATGATCGGTACGCGGGAAACGCGAGAGTTGGGAACGGTGCGTCCGGCGGAGTCGGTTGCGTTTGCGGTTGCCACCGCCGAGACGGACCCCCGGTTTCTCGACCCGGAGCACCCGGCATTTGCCGTCCATCCGATGTATCTGCCTTCGCTTTTGCGAGGACCGCAAGGTGGCTCCGATCGAGAGTACCGAGCAGACGGCATGTTCCGTGACGAAGTGCCGGGCACAGACGGTATCGACGTGCGCTTGATGGCCGGCGGGCAGAGTGTGACTTTCTTGCGACCGGCCCCGCTGGGTGAGGCTGTCGTCGTAGGGCGAGTACTCGATACCGTGACGACCAAGGGCCGGGCTCCGGACGAGTTTCTGCTGCTCTCGGTCACCAAGACTTACCGGGGTGCGCAGTCCGGCGCATTTGCCGAGGTCGTCGAGAAGTTCATCGTCCGATGACCGAAACAGTAGTCGTGGGCACGCCGATCGAATCGGTGACCTTGGTCTGCGATCCGGTTCGGATCCTTCGATTCGGGGCGTCGACGCACAATTCGCACCGTATTCACTACGACGCCTCCTATGCGCAGACGGAGGGGTTGTCCGCACCGGTGGTCATGGCCCAGTTGCAGGGCACGCTGTTCTTTCGTGCCGCGTCACACTTTGCCGGTGGATACGAAGGAGTTGTGTCCGTCTCCTGGCAGAATCGTGCGCCCGCGCCCGTCGGAACCACACTCGAGGTGTCGGGTGAAGTGTCCCAAATCGACAGTGACCAACTAACTTTGACAATGCGGGAGCATTCGGACAATGGCGTGCTGTGTGCCGTCGGAACCGCTGTGGTGGTCCGGGTCTGCTGAGCGAACCGAATCCATTGGCGTAGACCGCAATCTCACCCAAGATCTGTTTCATTCAAACGTTCAGTGTCGAGAGGACTTCACATGACTGGTGTCGAGGCGTCGGAAGCCACGTTCGCGCTGCCCGAGCGGCCACGAGCGGCCGGTCGGCAGGATTGGACGGCATGGCCGGGTTACAACGCAGCCGGCAGCGGATACCGCGGTTACTGGTACCCGGTCACGTGGTCGAACCACATCACCAAAGACCCCAAGAGCTTCACCATCTGTGGTGAAAAGCTGGCGATCATCCGCGACGCAGGCAAGGCATATGCCCTGCACGATCGGTGCCCGCACCGCGGCGTTCCGTTGTCCGAGGGCGATCAGCAGTTCCCGGGAACCGTCAGCTGCCCGTACCACGGCTGGACGTACCGGCTCACCGACGGCAAGCTGGCCGCGGTCATCACCGACGGTCCGGATTCCAAGATCTGCGGCAAGCTGAACGTCCAGACCTATGCGATCGAGGAGCGACTCGGTCTGGTGTGGGTGTACATCCCGATCGCCAACGAGCCGGCGCCGTCCATCGACGACCAGTTGCCGCGTGAGCTGGTGGAGAACAAGGGTATCGTCGGTGGTCGTATTCAGCCCCGAGAAGGCAACTGGCGCTTCGCATGTGAGAACGGTTTCGACGAGGGACATGCGAAGTACCTGCACCGCACCGCATTGTGGCGTCTGTTCAAGCCGATGCCCACGTGGAACATCACGAGCATCGTTCCGGAGGGACGCTGGATCTACCGCGTGCAGGAAGAGGTGTACTGGGAGGCGGAATTCCCGGGCGTGGGAACCTGGACGAACAAGCGGTGGTGGAAGAAGAAGCCGGACGAGACCCAGATTTCGCAGATCGGAAACGTCGGCGCCGGCCTGGATGTCAATCCTGTGATCGCAGCTCAGAACTTCCCCGGTTTTGCTTCACTGTCCATGCCGGGTGTCCTGCGCATCGCGTACCCCAAGTTCATTCATTACGAGTTCTACGTCCCGGTGGACGAAGACAACCACAAGTACGTCGGCCTCATGGTCAACTTCGTCTCCGGCGCAGCAAAATTGGGCTTCTACGCCAAGTATCTCGGTGCGATCCGCTGGCTGTTCCACGGTCAGTTCTCGGGTCAGGATGCGTGGATGGTCGAGGTCACCGACGCGCCGCCGGAGAAGCTGTACCGACCGGACGTGTCGCTGACGACGTGGCGAAATCTGGCAGAGGAAGAGTACGCCGAGAAGATCGCCGACGCGGCCAAGCACACCCCCAAGGCGCCGGTCAGGCCCACCCGAGAGCGACGGACGCCAACGCCCCGCTCGGCCCCTGTCGCCGACGCTCAGATTCCCACCGGCACCAGCGAATAGGAGAGATACATGTTCAAGATTCTGACGGCTGTCGCTATCGGTGCCGCTGTTGCAGTGGCAGTTCCCAAGCTGTGGCAGATGGCCGGCGAGCGCAGCAATACTCAGGTACATCAGGTCAATCCATGACCACTGCGAGGGCCGACGCTCTCGCAGGCCTAGGCGACGAGCGCCGGGAATGGGTCGAGCGAGCCTACGCCCATGTCGATCGTGCGCGATTGCGGGATCTCGCCACTTCGGTGGTGAACATTCCCAGCCCGACGGGTGATGAAGCACCGCTGGCCCGCCACATCACGGAGGTCCTGGCAGCGTCGGGAATCGAGGCCCACACAATGGATCTCGATGATCGGCAAGCGAACTCGTGGGGAAGGCTCCGCGGTGACGGGTCCGGACCGGACCTGTTGCTGTATGCGCCGATCGACACCGTCACGACCGGCGATCCGGCGGAAGACCTGCCGTGGGTGGGAAATGAGCTGCGAGCGGATCTGACGCCGCACGCCCAGTTCGACGAGAACTACGTGATCGGATTGGGTGCGTCGAACCCCAAAGGCCACGCCGTCTGCATTGTCGCGGCGGCCGAAGCAATTGCCGCAGCCGGTATTCCGCTCCGCGGCGACCTGGTGCTCGGATTCGGCGCCGGTGGTATGCCGACCAATGCCCGCCCCGGTGTCGGAAACCCCCGACGCAACACCGGCCAGGGCGTCGGCTGCTCGTTCCTCCTGGAACAGGGAGTGTGGGCGGACTGCGCGTTGATCGCCAAGCCCGGCTGGACGGTTTCCTGGGAAGAAGTGGGACTGGCCTGGTTCGAGATCACGGTGCACGGTCTGCACACCTACGTCGGCTCGCGCCACCGGTTGCCGTACCGCAACGCGATTACCGCAGCCGGCGAGGTGGTCGCCAAGTTGGAGGAATGGTTCCCGAAGTACTCGGCGGCGCATCAGGACGGTTTGGTTGCGCCTCAGGGGATCGTTGCCAACATCCGCGGCGGGTGGGAGCGAACAGCGTCGTTCACCCCCGAGCAGGTGCGCCTTACCGTTGATCTACGGCTCAGCCCGCGGACGACGCCCACCGCGGCCAAGCGCGAACTCAAAGCCGTCGTTGCGGAGATCGCACAATCGCTGGATCTGCAGATCGACGTCGAACAGGTTCTTGCCATCCCCGGTGAGGGTTCCGACCCTCGAATGTGGTTGCGCCGCGCCGCAGTCCACGCGTGGGAAGCTGCCGAAGGAGAGCCGCATCAGGACTTCTTCGACGCGAGTGGAGCCACCGACGCAAACATCCTGCGCAGCCGCGGCATCCCGACGATTCGGGTGGGTATGCCCAAGGTGGTCGACGCACCGTTCGAGGTGGACTTCGCGATGGGGATGAACACTGTGGACCTGGCTGCGGCGGAGAGATTTACGAAGTATCTGATCCGAGTGGCCCTCGACACCGTCACCCGCTCGCTCGAGGAAGTAGGAATCGACTGATGGCGAAGATAGTTCTGGGTATCGGTGCCTCCCACAGCACCTTGATGAACACCCATTGGGAAGAGACGACGCACAAGGCGGAGGCCGAACGCTTCCGGGACGCGCTGTATCTGAGCCGGGAGAAGATCGCGGCGTCGAAACCCGATGTTGTCTTGATTCTCGGCTCCAACCACTTTCGCGGTTTCTGGCTGGATCTGATTCCGGCGTTCACTCTCGGCGTCGGAGAGTGCATTTCCAGTGGCGAGTCAGGAACACCCAAGGGGCCGCAACGGGTCGACGTGGAGTTCGCCAGGCACCTTGCAAACGAGCTGATCGAAGGTGGCCGGTTCGATCTTGCCTACTCGGCGCGATTGCAGATCGATCATGGTCAGTCTCACGCGATTCAGTACCTTCTCGACGGAATCGATGTTCCGATAGTTCCGTTGGTGGTCAACGTATTCGCGCCGCCCCTCCCGACGTTCAAGCGATGTGAGGAAGTGGCGAAGGCCCTGCGGGATGCCGTTGCGTCGTATCCGGCGGATACCCGGGTCGTGGTGATCGCGTCCGGTGGATTGTCTCATCGTCTGCCCTGGCCGGACTGGCGGGATCCGCACGGTGAGGACGAGGATTTCATGGTTCAAGCCTGGCTGGACGGCCGGGAGAACTGGTCCGACTACGACGTCCGGCGACGCCAGATCATCCGCGCAGCCGATGCCGCGATCACTCCGGAGTTCGATGACCGAATTCTTGATCTGTTTGCCAGCGGCAAGGCAAGTGAGCTTGCCGAGTTCACGACGCAGCAGATCGAAGACGAGGCGGGCAACGGTGCGCAGGAGTTGCGGACCTGGCTCATGATGGCCGCGATGCTCGACTACGTTCCGGGTGAACGCCTTGCCTACGAAGCGATTCCCGAGTGGCTCACCGGTATGGGGGTCACGATTCTCGATCCAGCTGGAACAGACAGCGCAACAACATAATCTGCACCTTCAGTAAAGGAAGTTTCTCTGATGACAATCTGGAACGAACTTGCCGGGCTCGATTTCGAGTTGACGACCGTCGACGCCGGCGGTGTGCCCACGCGCTCTCTGCAGGCAGGATCCGGTGACGAGGCCGTGATCTTCCTGCACGGCACCAGCGGACACCTCGAGGCATTTGCACGCAATATTGCACCGCACGCCGAGTCTTACCGGGTTCACGCGATCGACATGCTCGGCCATGGTTACACCGGCAAGCCTGACTACCCGTACGAGATTCCGCGCTACGTCGAGCATTTGGTGAACTACCTCGACGCGGTCGGACTGGACCGTGTGCACTTGGTGGGTGAAAGCCTCGGTGGTTGGGTCGCTGCCTACCTGGCCAGCGAGCAGCCCGAACGTGTTCTGTCGCTGCAGTTGCTGGCAGCAGGCGGAACAGTCGCGAACCCGGTAGTCATGGAGCGCATCAAGACGTCGACCGCGAAGGCCGTCCAGAGTGACGACATCGAATTGACCCGCGCACGTATGCAGTTGCTCATGCATGATCCCGCCGATGCAACCGAGGAATTGGTTCAGGCTCGTCACCGGATCTACCATCAGCCTGACTTTGTCGCCAACATCCACAACCTCCTTTCCTTGCAGGAGATGGAGGTTCGCCAGCGGAACCTGCTGCGCCCGGATCGAATGGCACTCATCAAGGCGCCGACTCTTGTGGTCTGGGGTCAGGAAAATCCGTTCGGTGATGTTCCGGAAGCGAAGAAGATGGCCGAGGATATTCCGGGCGCTCAGCTCGAACTCTACTCGGAGTGCGGTCACTGGCCGCAGCACGAGCAGGCAGCGAAGTACAACCCGCTGAGCCTCGAGTTCTTGGCAAAGGCATCAGCCAGCGCGAAGGCAGCTATCTGAGAAGTTCCTGCCAAATATGCTGCTGCGTAATGGAGTCGGTCTCTCGATTGGGAGGCCGGCTTCCGCGTTTTCGAAGGTACAGTCATCGTCTTACAGCGAAGGAGTTCTCGTGAAGAAAGTACTTCTGCTGACGGCCGACGCCGACAACGGACTCGGTACCGCAATCCGTGACGCCGTCAGGGGTGAGGCGGAGGTAGTTCGATTACCTGAGCGCACCACGGGGGCGCTCCGTGCGGAGTTGCCGACATGCGACGTCGTGGTGGGGGACTGGAGTGGTGATCTGCCACTGGGCAAGGAGGAAGCAGAGCTCGGCCGGAATGTGCTCCTCGTCCAACAGCCTGGTGCCGGAACCAATTTCATCGATGCCGAAGCCTGGCGCGCCGCCGGAGTTCCGGTGGCGAATACTCCCGGTGCAAACGCGAACTCGGTTGCGGAGTGGGCAGTGCTCGCGGCAGGTGTGTTGTGCCGCTCCATGTTCTGGGCGCACAACGAGGTTACCGATGGTCGATGGCCACAGGAATCCATCCTGACGCGCGATTGCCGCGATCTGGCGCAGCGCCGGGTCGGCGTCGTAGGTGTCGGTTCGATCGGCCGCCGGTGTGCAGAATTGTTTGCCGCCTTCGGTTGCGACGTCTACGTCACCGCGCGTTCGAGACCGCGTGACACTGTGGCTGCGACGTTTGTGTCACTCGACGAGTTACTGCCTCTCGCGGATGTCCTGGTGCTGGCCGTCCCGCTTACGGAATCAACTCGGGGACTGATCAATTCCCATCGAGTTGCGCAGTTGCCCACCGGAGCGATCGTGGTCAATGTGGCGCGCGGCGCTGTCGTCGACGACGCGGCATTGGCGCGTGCCTTGCGTTCCAGGCATGTCGGCGGCGCTGCCCTCGATGTGTTCGACGTTGAACCACTACCGATTTCGAGCCCGCTCCGTGGATTCGATTCGACCCTCCTGAGCCCGCACGTCGCCGGCGGCAGCGCCGGAGCGCGTGCGTCGATCTATTCGATGACGGCGCAGAATGTCGCCAGTGCGCTGCGCTCGCAGACAATTCGGTGGACATTGTGATTCGGTGGACATTGTGATCGAGGGCCGTGTTACCGAAGTATTTCGGTCCGCACGTTCCTCCAGGTGCAGTGTTTCGCCGAGGTAAGTTCCTGTCCCCGGTCCGCACGGTGGACCCGGTTGGTTCTCGGGTGTAGGTACACACAGCTAGGTTTGCTCTCCACGACCCGCAACTGCGGCACAGATCACAAACAAAGGTGTGAGTAGATGGCCTCGCTGTCAAAGTTTGGAAGGACTGCTCTTGTTTCGGCTGCGCTGCTGCTGACCGTTGCAACCGGCGCATGCAGCCGCCCGGCGACGCAAAGCACAGCTGATTCCGCCGGAAGTGGACCACTGCGTATCGCAGTCGGAATCGATGCTTCCTACGCTCCGTTCTTCGTAGCGGATCAGGAAGGCATGTTCGACGCTGCCGGTTTGGACGTCGAACTCGTCCAGTTCGGTCGTGGTGGCGAGGCCGTCGACGCACTCTCGACCGGGCAGGTCCAGATCGCCGGTAGCTCCGATACGACAACGATCGCCCAGTTGCGTCAGAATCCGTCGTTGCGCGCGATGTACTCGTACGAGGCGTCGGGTGACTACATCAAGGTCGTGCTGCGTAACGGTGTCGACTCACCGGCTGCGATCAAGAAGATGGGCATCGTCCCGGGTCTCAGCCAGATTTCGACGGACAAGTACCTCGCTGCCAACTCCATTGCCCCCGGTTCGGTCGAGATGATCTCGGCGACCCCGACGGACATGCCCGCACTGCTCAGTCGCGGCGACATCGACGGGTTTGTCCTGTGGGAGCCGTGGCCGGCCACCGCCCTGGATCAGGGAACCGGCCACGTGGTGGCAGTAACCGGAGACTACGGCTGGTTCTATCATCATTGGGCGATCACGACGGCTCCGTGGTTGTCGGCCAACGAAGAGACAGCGCGAACCGTCGCGAAGGTGCTCGACGAGGCAACGCGCAAGGTCGAGTCGGATCCGGGCGTGGCAGCGTCCGCGACCAAGGCGGCTGTGAACGTCAGCGAGGATCAGACTATTGCCGCGGTGGACGAGATCGACTTCGCCGTGGTGAATCTCGAAGCTGCGGATGTCGAGTCGGCTCAGTCGATCGTCGATTTCTACAAGTCGATCGGTGTTCTCAGCGACCAGCCGGATCTCGAATCGGCAATGCTTCTGGATTGGTACAAGGATGGTGCACAGTGAGTATCGCAACAAGTGGTTCAACGACCAGCTCGACGAATAGCGCGGGGACAGCCGGCCCCGGCAAGAAGAACACCGGTGTTGCCATCGACGTGGTCGACCTCGGAATCAGCTTCGGCGCGGCGGAGATCGTCGCCGGAATCGACATGCACGTGCAGCCAGGTGAATTCGTCTGTCTGCTCGGTCCGAGTGGCTGCGGCAAGTCGACGCTGCTGTCGTCCATGGCCGGCTTCGTGGAACCCAGCGCCGGCGAGATCGTGTGCGACGGAGATGTCGTCGCCGGCAGTAACCGCCACGCCGGCATGGTGTTTCAGAGCTCCGAAGCGTTGTTCGAATGGATGACCGTGAGCCAGAACGTGGCCTACGGCCCCAGGATGCGTGGAGCGAACCGCAGCGAGCAGGCGAGTATCGCGGCCGAGTACCTCGCGATGGTCGGCTTGCCCCACGCGGGTGCGAAGTTCCCCTCGCAGCTGTCCGGCGGTATGCGGCAACGTGTTCAGATCGCACGAGTTCTTGCCAACCAGCCGTCGTTGGTTCTCATGGACGAGCCGTTCGGTGCGTTGGACGCTCAGACTCGTCAGGTTCTGCAGACCGAACTCGACCGTATCTGGCGGCACACCCGCTGCACCGTGGTATTCGTGACTCACGATATCGACGAGGCACTGACGTTGGCTGACCGTGTGATCGTGATGTCGGCCGGCCCGCGGGCCCGGATCAAGAGCGTCTACGAGGTCAATGCGGCTCGTCCGCGAGACCGCAACGATCCCGAGGTGATCGAGCTCTACGAGAAGCTGCGGGACGACATTCGGGCAGAAGTGGTTGCGTCGCTGCGGAACCAAGGCATTGAGGAGGACGAGCTGTGACGGCTGTAGTGACCGGTGGTTCAGCCGGTGTGAGAACAGCGAAGGTGGCGGAGACAAAAAAGCGTTCGTCGGCGCGGCGATCCAAGATTGTCAAAGCGACGCTGATGTATGCAGCCTCAGCGGCAATCGGTTTGGGCATCTGGTCGTTCCTGGCGTGGTGGTACGGGCCGACCACCATTGCATCACCGGCCGAAGTATGGTCGGCGGCACAGGAACTGTGGGAGAGCGGCGTTCTGTGGTCGTCGATCACCGCATCGGGTCAGCGAATTCTCATCGGCTGGTTCCTGGGTGTCGTGATCGGTGCTCCCGTCGGAATTCTGATGGGCCGCATTTCCATCGTGCGACAGCTCCTCGATCCGTACATCGAGTTCTTCCGGTTCATTCCGCCTATTGCGTTTGTCACTCTCGCCGTCGTCTGGTTCGGCATCGGTGAGACGTCGAAGGTTGTTCTGATCTTCTACACCTCGGTATTCATCGTCACGGTCAGCACGATTGCCGCGACTGTAGCGATCAGCGAGAACAAACTGCAGGCAGCGGCAAATCTTGGTGCCAACAAACTTCAGATCATGAAGACGGTGGTCTTGCCGTCGTCGATCCCCGGCATCGTCACGGGCGCTCGCCTAGCGATGGGCAACAGCTTCCTCACCATCGTGTCGGCGGAGATCGTCGCCGCCGACCAGGGTATCGGTTCGATGATCTGGCAGGCTCGAAACTACGGCCGGATCGACTGGACGTTCGTCGGCATCATCGTCCTGGGCATCATGGGCTTCATCTTCGACCGGATTCTCCGCATTCTGTCCTCGCGGTACCTCGCCCGTTACGGCGTCAAATAGTCAGGAGCGCAGCATGAATCACCCGCTGAGCATTGCCGAGCAGGCCGGAATTCCGGGACCGCCCGAGTTCACCGATATCGAGAGTGAGCGGCGTCGTCGCAAGACCGCTGTCATCGGCGGGTATCGGATTTTGTCGAAATTCGGTTTGGACGAGGGAATCTCGGGACATATCACCGCCCGAGACCCAGAAGATCCGGAGACTTTCTGGACTGCGCCGTTCGGGCGGCACTTCTCCCAGGTTCAGCCGGAGGAATTGCTGCATGTGGCGTCGGACGGCACGGTCATTTCCGGAGACGGACCGCTCAACCGAGCAGCGTTTGTCATCCACAGCAAGGTTCACGAGGCTCGTCCCGACGTCATCGGAGCTGTTCACGCTCACGGTTTGAACGGTAAGGCGTTCTCCTCGCTGCACACCCGCCTCACGCCGATCACTCAGGACGCGTGCGCCTTTCACGAGGATCAGTCGATCTACGAGGAGTATCACGGGGTGGCGCTGGACGAAGAGGAGGGGATTCGCATCGCGGATGCCCTCGGATCGAACAAGGCCGTGATCCTCACCAACCACGGTCATCTGACCGTCGGAACTTCCGTGGAGAGCGCAGTGTGGTGGTATGTGTCGATGGAGCGGTCGATGCAGGCGGAGCTGACGGCGCGAGCCGCCGGTGATCCGGTTGTCCTGCACGAGAAGATCGCGGCGCAGACCTACGAGGCAGTCGGCACCGAGAAGGTGGGGTGGTTTGCGTACTCGACCATCATCCAGAAGATCGCAGCAGACGAACCCGAGGTATTCGCGCACTGAATTCTTCGCGCACTGAATTCCTGCGAGCATTGGGCCCGTCGACCGAGAGGTCGGCGGGCCCTTTTCGTGCTGTCCCGCAACTGTTACCGAGGTCTGTTGAGCGGACCGGTTTCATTTGCGTGAGTCCGTCGGCGCAATACCGTATCGAGTGTGAACAAAACGTCTTCCACGGCGACCGACAACGAGATCGGCGTCGATATTCTGATCATTGGTGCCGGCCCCGCCGGGCTGTACGGCGCGTACTACGCAGGCTTCCGCGGCCTCTCGGTTGCCGTGATCGATGCCCTTGCGGAACCGGGGGGACAGGTCAGTGCGATGTACCCGGAGAAGGCGATCCTCGACATCGCGGGATTCCCTTCGGTCAAGGGACGCAACCTCATCGAGGGTTTGATGGCGCAGGCTGCCCCGTTCGATCCGGTGTACCTTCTGGGCATGCAGGCTCGTGAGCTGTCGCATGACGACGACGGCCGGGTGCGGATCACCACCAGCACGGGCCAGGTCGTGGTGGCCGGCGCGGTTGTCATCACCGGCGGCATCGGAACCTTCACCCCGCGTCCGTTGGCGAAGGGTTCGGAGTTCATGGATCGGGGGCTGAGTTACTTCGTCCCGGATTTGTCGGCGCACACCGGGAAAGACGTTGTCATCGTCGGTGGCGGCGACAGCGCGTTCGACTGGGCCGTTCACCTGGAACCGATTGCCAAGTCCGTCACCCTGGTTCACCGGCGAGATCGTTTCCGCGCGCACAAATCCACAGTCGCCAAGGTGCAGGAAAGCAGTGTCCAGGTTCTCGTCAACGCCGATGTCTCGGCGGTACGTGGAAACGGGTGGATCGGCGAGGTCGACATCACCCACAAACAAGACAAGAGCACGTCCACGCTGCTCGCTCAATCCGTCATCGCTGCATTGGGATTCACGGCCGACCTCGGTCCGATGATGGAGTGGGGAATCGAGATCGACAATCGCCACATCGCGGTGAACACACGGATGGAGACGAATGTTCCGCGTGTGTATGCCGCCGGGGACATCACGGACTATCCCGGCAAGGTCCGCTTGATCGCCGTCGGTTTCGGCGAGGCCGCGACTGCGGTGAACAACGCTGCGGCAGTGCTGGATCCGGAAGCAGAAATCTTCCCTGGACACTCCACCGAACAGGAGAGCTAGGCAATGGCATTTGTCATCGGTGAAGCATGCATCGACTACACGGACCGATCATGCATGGAAGAATGCCCCGTGGATTGCATCTACGAGGGTGATCGCAAGCTCTACATCAACCCGAACGAATGCATCGATTGCGGCGCTTGCGAATTGGCCTGCCCGGTGGAGGCGATCACCGTCGACCGGAAAGCAGACCCGGATTTCAAGGAAGACAACAAGCGCTTCTTCCTCGAGGTCTTGCCTACCCGTAGCGAGCCCGTCGGAAATCCGGGTGGTTCGGCAAAGATCGACATCGTCGGCGTCGATACCCCGATGGTTGCGGCGTTCTGATGGCTGGCGGCCTGCAACTCGGATACGTTGATTCGTCTTTCGGGCAATTGCATTACGCGCAGCAAGGTTCGGGTGAGGCGATTCTCCTGCTTCATCAGGCGCCCCGGTCGTGGGACGAGTTCCGCGAGTTCATTCCACTCCTTGCCGACGACTTCCGCGTTGTCGCGATGGACATGCCGGGGTACGGCAACAGTGCTCCGGTGCCCGGCCCGCAGACCATCGAGACCTATGCGCGAGGCGCGTGGGAATTGCTCGACACCCTGGGCGTCGATCGAGTCACGGTCATCGGTCACCACACCGGTGCGGCAGTGGCGCTCGAGATGGCGGCATCACGCCCCGAGAGGGTGCACGCTGCCGTGCTCTCGTCGTGCCCGTGGACCGACCGCAACTACCGCGAGGGGCACTCGGGACCCGGTGGGATCGACTGCGTCGACCGGGCCGCAGACGGTAGCCATCTGACCAGGCTGTGGGAGATGCGTCGCCCCTACTACCCCGAACCAGGCACCGCACTGCTCGACAGGTTCATCCGAGACGCGCTTGCCTACCGGGTAGATCCGGCGGAGGGGCACAAAGCCTGCGCCCGCTACGTCATGGAGGCGAGAGTCGGTTCGGTGACTGCGCCGGTTTTGCTGATCGGCGCGCAGAAGGATCCCTTCTCGATGCCTAACATTGCGCCGTTACGTGCACACCTGACGGGTGCGGCAGTGGTGGAAACGGAGATCGTCGAATCGGGGACCGTCGCACTCGTCGAGGAGCACGCTCCGCAGATTGCAACCGCCGTCCGCATGTTTCTGGAGAATTACGCAGGTAGGCGCCCCGTGTAAACTCTGCGGGACGGGTTCACTGAGCGGACCGTGTGGCGTGCGTCTCATCGTGTCGTCACCATAGTGTCAGTCTCGAAGCACCTGCACCTAACGAGGACCCCGACCGATCTCGGTCGTTGTGGCACTCGGTCTCGGCAGGCTGTCACAGATCGTTCAGGAGGACACTCATGGCCGCTCCACAACAATCCGTCGGGTTCGGATCCGTACTACCCATCGCGTCGGAAACGACCGCTGCATCGCAGCCTGCAGGTGAACTGTCCTCGGTCCTGGGCAAGGCTCGAATGATCTTGGACGCTTTCGACACCGACCACAGTGACCTGTCTCTGACGGAGCTCACCCGGCGCAGTGGGGTCGCGAAAGCGACGGTTCACCGGTTGGCCGGCGAGCTGGTCGAGTGGGGATTGCTCGAGCGCGCGGGTACCAAGTACCGGCTCGGCCTGCGATTGTTCGAGCTGGGCCAATTGGTGCCGCGTCAGCGGATTCTGCGCGACGCGGCGCTGCCGTACATGGAGGACCTACTGCTGGCGACGCAGGAGACGGTTCACTTTGCGGTTCGTGACGGCATCGACGTCCTCTACATCGAGAAGATCATCGGACACCGCGGGCTCAATCAGCAGTCGCGGGTGGCCGGTCGGCTCCCGCTGTACTGCACCGCCACCGGCAAGATCATCCTTGCCTTCTCCCCGCAATCGGTCTTCGACGAGGTAGTCGAGCAGGGTTTCACCGCCTTGACCAGTCGAACGACGATGTCCGTCAGCGTGCTGCGCCAGCAAACCGAGCGGATGCGTAAGGAACAACTCGCGGTGGAGGTCGAGGAGACACGGCTCGGGTACATGAGCGTCGCAGTGCCGGTGTTCAGCGGCCCGCGCACTCTGGCCGGCGCGTTGTCTGTGACAGCGCCGACGGCTCGCCTCAACGTCAGCCGCATCACCGGGGCCCTGCGCACTGCCGGCGCCGGAATCACCCGAAAACTTCATGCCATGAAGTGCACACATTCGCCGAGCGACCCGCTGGCTCTGCGCACGATCTGCAGTCCGGTGATGTGTTCGTTCAACGGTTGCGGCAAGTAGCGAGGCGCGGTCTATCGCCGGGCGCGGAACACGCTCTTCTCGCAGTCCCAGGTGTGTGGGCCGACGCCCCTCTCACGTAGCACTGCTTTCTGTACCTTGCCGGTTTCGGTGAGTGGCAACGTGTCCACGACGTCGATGTACCGGGGAAGTGCAAAGTACGGCAGCTGTTGCTGGGAGAACTCCAGAATCGAAATGGGGTCGAAAGATACTCCGGGGCGCAGTATTACAGTTGCCATGACGTCGTCCTCGGCCAGATCCGACGGTACCGGGAAGACGGCAACCTGACCGACCGACGGATGCAACGCCAGAACGGTTTCCACTTCGGCCCCGGAAATATTTTCACCGCGGCGCCGAATCACGTCTTTGATGCGATCGACAAATCGGAACCAGCCGTCTGCTTCCCGAATCACCCTGTCACCGGTCTGTATCCAACTCTCCGTCGCCGGAATCTCCTCGCCCAGATAGCCCAGTGAACAGGCGCCGGGGATCGTGCTGCGGACCACCAGTTCGCCGGGCTCCCCGTCTGCGGCAGCAGTACCGTCGTTGACGACTGCGGCGTCGTAGCCACTCATCACCCGCCCCATGTACCCGGCCCGCCGATCTCCCGGAAGTGTGCCGATCACGAGATTGGTTTCGGTACTTCCGAATCCGTCCACGAGTTCTACACCGAATCTCTGGGCAAACGGTTCGATCAGATGAGCCGGCGTTGCGGGGGCAAGTGCCACGTGGACGCTGTGCTGTCGGTCTTGCGGCGATGGGTCCGCGTTCATCAACATGGCCACCATCGCACCCAGCAGGTAGTCGACAGTTGCGCCGATCTCGCGAACTTCGCGCCAATGATTGCGGACCGAAAAGCGTTGTCCCAGGAAAAAAGTAGACCCGGCCCAAAGGGACTGAACAAAGGCATTGAGAGCATTGGTGTGAAACAGCGGCAGGCAGTTGTACAGCACATCGTCCCCGGTGAGCCCGAGTGAGGCGCCGACGCCTTTGCCCCACTGCAGGAACTGCGCGTGCGGGCATCGGACGCCTCGGGGCAGACCGGTGGTGCCGGAGGTGAAGAGTATCGCGGCCAGGTCGAGCGGATCGAGGGTCTCGGGCTCACAGCCCGGATGCGAACCGGCAGTGGGGACGCACTGTTCACCCATGACCCACACGGTGCCGTCGAATCCGGCTACAGCGCCTGAGTATTCGGGTGAAACCAGGATCCGTTGTACACCAGCCTGTTCGAGTGCGCCGGCAACACTGTCGGCTCGGAGGGCCGTATTGAGTGGGACGACAACCGCACCGATCCACGCGCATCCGAGAACAAGGTCTGCCAGTTCGATCCTGTTGCCGGACAGTGCCGCCACGCGCTCCCCACGGCCGACACCGTGATTACGGAGATCCGCCCCCATCGATGCTGCACGATCCCGCAATTCGCGGTAGGTGACCGTGATCCCGTCGACGACGAGCGCCGGGTGCTCCGGACGCTCCAAAGCTCGCCTCCGGATCAAATCCGGAAGCGAGCGCGGAATGGCATGTGCGTCGTGGTGCATGGGTAATTGTATCCCTCAGGGTACGACGACGGCCCGGCCGGCAACCTTGCCCTCACCCATCAACTGCAGTGCCGTTGCGATGTCATCCAGCGGAAACTCCTGCACTGCAACGGAAATCTTGCCTTCGATGAGCAGCCGGATCATTTCAGGTGCCAGTTCGGCTTGCCGGGCAGTCTTGCGAATCATGTTGACGGGCAGGATCCGGACATCGCTGAGCAACCAGTTCGGTAAGTCCAGGGTGAGGCTCTTACCCAAGGTATATCCGATCAGGGCAGCCCGGCCACCGGGGACAACACTCGCCAGAAGGTGCGGCAAGCCGTCGCCGCCAAGCGTGTCGATCACGGCGTCGACGGAAGGCTCGGATCCCACCACTCCGGCAAGTTCGTCGCCTTGCCCGACGACGGGACGCACACCCTCCGGAAGCAAGGCAGCCTGATCTTCGCGCGGTACAACACCGATTACCTCGGACGCTCCGGCAAGCAGAGCGAACTGTGCTGCCATCGATCCGACAGCGCCGGATGCTCCGGCGACAACAACTCGTTCGCCGGGAGCGACGGCTGCAATGTCGTTGACGGCAACATAGCCGGTTGTGCTGGGCAGGAAGAAGGTTGCGGCGACGGCCGGCGACAGTGCGGGATCAAAGGGTGTGAACGCCTTGTCTGCCGCTACCAGATACTCAGCCCAGCAACCGTTCTTGAACAGGCCGACTCCGCCGCCTCGGACCAGAAGGCGGGTGCCAGGCTCATAGGTGTCGGATTCGATTACCGTCGCCGCTCCGTCTGTTCCACCGATATGTGGCAGGTTCGGCTTGACTCCGAAGTTTCCGCTCGCGACGGTGATGTCGAGATGGCCGAGCGCGGCAGCGTCGATGCGCACGAGCGTCTGACCGGATTCACGTGTGGGAATGTCGATGTCGTCGATGACCGGTGAAGTGCCGAACTGATGGAGTCGGGCCGCGCGCATTGTGTCTCCTAGTAGCGATCTGTGAATGGATGTACTGAATATGAGTGCGGTCAGGACAGGATCGACTGGTCGCGAAGTCCGGCGATCAGTTCGTCGCTGTATCCGAGCACCGACTCGAGGACGTCGTCGGTGTCCGCGCCCAGCACCGGCGCAGCGCGTCGGATCGAGCCGGGTTCGGAGTTCCGGCGAACGGGGATGCCTTCGTGGAGGAATGTTCCGGCGAGGGGATGTTCCTGTGCCGAATAGAAACTGCGTGCCCGAAGATGTGGATCGCTCTCGACCAGGTCGCGTCCGTCCTGGACGGTGCCGGCCGCGATACCCGCCGATTGCAAGCGTTCCATGACGGTTTCGGGTGACAGAGTCCTGGTCCAGTCGGCGATGGCGTCGTCGATACGTTCGTGATCGGCTTGGCGGCTTTCTGCACTCGCGAAGTCAGGATTGCCGATCCATTTCTCTGCTTCGATGATGCGGCACAATGCATTCCATTCCGTGGTATCGCGAACGGCAATCGAGCACCACCGGTCGCTGCCGAGGCACGGGTACACGCCGTGTGGTGCCAGTTCGTGATGGCTGTTGCCGATCGGATCGGGGGACTGTGACCGGGCGGCTCGGAGAACGCTGGTACCCATGTGCGCTGCCATGGCTTCGAGTTGTGACAGGTCTACGTGCTGTCCCCGGCCGGTCCGGTCGCGGTAGTCGAGGGCTGCCAGCATCGCGACGCCGGCTTGCAGTCCGGCGACGATGTCGCCATGGCCGTAGATGACTCCGACAACGTCATCGGCGTTCCAGCCGGTCAGTGCGGTCAAACCGGTACTTGCCGAAACGATGTCGGCATACGACACCCAGTCCTTGCGAGGACCGGTGTGACCCATCCCGGACATCGACACGTAGATGATGTCCGGGTTGAGCTCCCGGAGTTGTTCGTAGCCGAGCCCCATCTTGTCCATGACCGACGAGCTGAAATTCTCGACCACGACGTCGGAGTTCCTGATCAGGTCGCGCAGTACCGAAAGGCCCTCTGCGGATCGGGTATCGAGTGTGATGCTGCGCTTGTTGCGGTTGACGTCGTTGAAGTACCCGCTGGTGTTCGGATTGTCGTGCGGTCCTCGCGAGAGATGCATGAACGGTGCAAAGCGAGTCGGGTCCGGGCGTCCGATCGATTCGACCTTGATGACATCGGCACCGTGGTCGGCAAGGATTCTGGTGCCGTACGGGCCCGCCAACACCCACGTGAGATCCAGGACGCGGACACCTTCGAGGCTGGGCGTGCTGCCACCGCTGAACTCGTGGGTTTCGTTCACTGCCACAGGCGAGGTGGCCTTCAAGAGTTCCTGATGCTGGCCCAACCGGGCAGCCTCGAGCGTTCCGATGCGCCGGCCTTCGGGGAAAGCGAAGCCGAACCCGAGATCGCGGTAGGTACCGTGATCTCCGGTCACGTCGGTGAAGAAGTCCCGGTCGTTGAGTTGCGGGTTACGCAGCAGTTCTTCGGGCCGGTCGACCGCTGCCCACGGCAACTTGCGTGACTGCGCGCTGACCGCGAATTCTTCCTTCGGCCACTTCGCGATGAAGGCGGACAGAACGTCGAAAATGTGTTCCTGATGCGTCTTTCGGTAGACCGCGTCGGACCACTCCGGTTGATCGAGATCGTCCTGAGCATCGTTGTCGATCAGCCAGGCCAACATGCCGTCCCACATGCGGGGGCTACCGCCGAGGCCGCCACCGACATAACCGTCGGCGGCCTGGAACAGTCCGTGCGGAACGAGCGGATGTACCCGGCCCGGACGCGGTGGTACGCGGTCCTCGTGAATGTAGGCAAGAGTGCCCGCTTCCAGCGCGGCGGCAACACATTCCTGAGCGCTGATCTCCAGCAACGGGTTGTGGCCCTTGGATCGCGAACGCAGTCCGAGAAGCACGCCGATTGCGGCATTGATTCCGGCGAGCTGCTCAGCCTGGAGTTCGGGGAGCAGCAGTGGAGGGTGCTCGGGATCGCCGACCTGGGCCATCATCCCGCCGAGTGCCGCGACGGTCAGATTTGTTGCCTTCCAGTCACTTCGCGGTCCGGTTGTGCCGAAGGGTGTCACTCGTACGTGAACGAGAGATCCTCGGTTGTCGCGTAGAGCGCCGGTCGCGCTGCCGTCGAGCAGGACGTCGGCACTGCGCAGCAGTGCTTCGAAAGCGAGGCGATCGTTGCTGTCGTCGATATCGAGGACAACGGACTTCTTGCCCGCATGCCAATGCAAGTACGAATCACCCTGGGACTCGGTGCGACTGGGGTCACCGGTGGGTGGTTCTACCAGAATGACCTCGAAACCCAGCCCGACCAGGATGCGCCCGGCGAATCGCGCAAACGGACTGGAAATCTCTACGACCCGTACCGAAGGATGCACCACAACTACTCCGTTTCAATCGAAAGATATCGCCGAACCGACTGGAGTCGAACGTAGTTCTGCGGGCCGGTGGGCGACATGATTTCGGTCTGCCCACCGGACCCGTTCTCACTCTCCGCTCAGGCGGCGTTCTGCTCGAACCATCCCGAGAGGAGGACAGCGGACGGATCGATGTCCGCGGAGATCTTGCCCTGCTCGCGGAAGAATGCAACAAGTTCGTTTGCGCGCTCCACGTCGTCCTCGGTGAATCCGCGTCCACCGAAATCGATTTGGGTCACCCGGTCTGCGGCCTCGGCCGGGTCCATCTGGATAGACGCGGCAATTGCGGTTGCAGCCCGATCCGGATCCGAGTTCACGATTGCCGACGCTTCCGAGATCACCTTGAACACCTTGCCTGCGGTTTCTTCGTTCGCGGACAACCAGTTGTCCGAAGCGATGATCCATTGGGCGTACTTGGCGCCGAAGTCGCCGGTCGTGGCAACAACGCGCCCGCCGGTATTGACACTCTGCGTCACCCAGGGGTCGAAGGACAGGAAGCCGTCGATGTCACCGCGCGCCAGCAAAGCAGGCTGTTCGGGCGGGCTTGTGCTCACGAGTGTGACCGTCGTGGGGTCGATGCCGAGACTGGCCAGGTACTGGTTCGTGAAGTAGAGGCCGATGCCGGGGAAGACGCCCATGGTCTTGATCGACTTCGGCTCGACGCCATTCCTCAGTACAACCTGGAAGTATCGGTCGGATTCCTGAAATACGCCCAGCGCCCGCAGGCTCGGATTGGCGGCCATGACGGACAGTGCTGTCGAGTCGGCATTGCCGGAGAGTTCCGAAGTTCCGGCTACGACGTTCTGGGCGCCCGCCGCCCCGCCTTCCGTCTGGATGACCTGGACGTCGAGGCCGGCGGCCTCGAACATGCCCTCGTGGTCGGCCAGGAAAATCGGGGCGTACGACGGGTCTACACCCACCGCGATCCGTACCAGGCCACCACTTTCCGCGGAGTTGTCGGTAGCGGGCCGGGTGCATCCGCTGACCGCGATCGTCAGGGCGGCGAGAGAAGCGACTGCGCCCACCCATTTCTTCTGAAATTTGTTGAGCATGATGGCCTCTCGGTAAATGGGAGCTGTCAGCGTCCCGTGAAGGTGGGGGACCGCTTGTCGAGGAATGACTGAAGTCCCTCAGCAGCGTCGTCCGTCTTGATCAGGTCGAGCACTGCCTCGAATTCGAGATCCAGCGCTTGATCGAGCGGCAACGACATGCCCTCGTCGACAATGCGTTTGATCATTCCGATGGTGGCAGTGGGTTTCGTCGCGAGTTCGCGTGCGAGGTCAGCGCAATGCGCATCGAGGTCGGCGTCCGCAACGACGGTGTCGACCAGGCCGATATCGAGTGCATGCTCGGCGCTGAGGCGCTTGCCTTCGATCATGAGCACTTTGGCTCGGTGAGCGCCGATGAGGCGTGGAAGTCGCTGGCTGCCACCGGCACCCGGAAAAAGCCCAAGTCCGATCTCGGGGAAGCCGATGGTCGCCGACTGCGCCATGATGCGGAAGTCGCAGGCCAACGTCAGTTCTGCTCCGCCGCCGAGTGCGTGCCCGTTGATCTTCGCGACGACAGGTTTGGGAGCCGACTCGAGGATCCGCTGTACGTCGACCCACGGGCGCATCGCGCGCTGAGTTTCTTCCGTCAGCTCGCGCATCACGGTGATGTCCGCACCGGCGACGAAGAACCGTCCAGTGCCCGTCACGACAATGACGCGGACGGTCTGGTCCGACGCGAGTACCGGCAGTATCTCCAGAAGCTCGGCGATCATGCTGGGGTTGAATGCGTTGGCTGGAGGTTTGTCGATAGTCACGGTGGCAATCGAGTCTGTGACGTCGACGGTGACGAAGTTGTAGGTCTGGCCGGTCTGTCTCGTCAAGTGAGCTCCTGTCAGCGGGTTGGCGGGGTAAACCGGTCGAGCCGGGGGATGTGTAGTGGGAAGTATGGTGGGGACCCTCACGCGGCGGTACCGCTCGGGTTCGGTCAGTAGACCAATGCGGATGCTGATCGCGTAGGAACTTTCTTCGCTGTGATCACGGCGATATTTGCTCCTGTGACAGGATTGAGTCCGTGACTTCTGCAGTACCGACACCGCCCGCGCCCTCCGTCGACAAGCGTCCCGAGTCGATTTTCACCATTGGGACCAGGCTCGAGGACCGACTCGGACGAACCGGCACCATCCACACACCACACGGCGATATCGCGACTCCGTCGTTCGTGGCAGTCGGAACCAAGGCCACGGTCAAGGCCGTGTTGCCCGAGTCCATGAAGGAACTCGGTGCGCAGTCGTTGCTCGCCAATGCGTACCACCTGTACTTGCAGCCGGGACCCGACATCGTCGACGAGGCCGGCGGGCTGGGCAAGTTCATGAACTGGGACGGGCCCACCTTCACCGACAGCGGCGGCTTCCAGGTCATGTCGCTTGGTGTCGGGTTCAAGAAGGTGCTCGCGATGGAGGCCGTCGGTGTGCAGTCCGACGACGTCATCGCGAAGGGCAAGGAGCGTCTCGCGACAGTCGACGACGAGGGCGTGACGTTCAAATCGCACCTCGACGGCAGTAAGCATCGCTTCACCCCCGAGGTGTCGATGCAGATTCAGCATCAGCTGGGTGCCGACATCATGTTCGCGTTCGACGAGCTCACCACGTTGCTCAACACCCGCGGCTATCAGGAGCGATCGGTCGAGCGCACGCAGGCGTGGGCGATCCGCTGCATCAACGAGCACGAGAAGCTCACCGCTGAACGCGCCGAGAAGCCCTATCAGGCTCTCTTCGGGGTGATCCAAGGCGCGCAGTACGAAGATCTGCGTCGTCAAGCCTGCCGTGGCCTCGAGTCGATCGAAGGCGAGAACGGATACGGCTTCGACGGGTACGGCATCGGCGGCGCCCTCGAGAAGCAGAACCTCGGCACAATTGTGCGTTGGTGTAACGAGGAACTACCCGAGACCAAGCCGCGTCATATGCTCGGCATCAGTGAACCGGACGACTTCTTCGTCGCAATCGAGAACGGCGCGGACACTTTCGACTGCGTCAATCCGTCGCGTGTTGCTCGCAATGCCGCGATCTACGTCCGCTCCGGCCGGTTCAACATCAATACCAGCCGATTCCGTCGTGACTTCACGCCTATCGACGACGAGTGCGACTGCTACACCTGCGCCAATTACACCCGCGCGTAC
Organism: Rhodococcus sp. 5A-K4; assembly: GCF_046097995.1. Classification (NCBI taxonomy): domain Bacteria; kingdom Bacillati; phylum Actinomycetota; class Actinomycetes; order Mycobacteriales; family Nocardiaceae; genus Rhodococcus; species Rhodococcus sp. 5A-K4. Next base: position 13,452 of record NZ_JBJURM010000034.1, on the reverse strand, counting down.
ATCCATCACCTGTTCAAGGCGAAGGAAATGCTCGCGTCGACGCTGTGCACGATCCACAACGAGCGATTCACCGTGAAGTTGGTCGACGACATCCGAGCCAGCATCGAAGGCGGATACTTCCACGACTTCAAAGCGGACATGCTCGGAAAGTTCTATGCGGCGAAGACGCCTGCACCTCAGACGTAGGTCGGTTCGCGCTTCTTCACGTAGGCGATGACGCGGTAGGTGATCGGCATGACCAGAACCTCGACAAGCGTCTTCCACAGGAAGCCGACCAGCACGTAGTTGATGAAGTCTTCCCACGTGCTGATGCCGATGACACCGGCTGCGATGGAACAGAAGATGAGGGTGTCGGCGAATTCGCCGACGACGGTCGAGCCGATCAGCCGCGCCCACAGGTGCTTCTCCTGCATGCGCTTTTTCATCATGACCAGGACCAGGGAGTTCAGCAGCTGGCCGACGAGGTAGGCGGCCAAGCCTGCAACCAGCAGCCGGGGAATGACGCCGACCACGGTTTCGAGGGCGGCCTGGTTCTCGTAGAACTCTGCCGACGGGAGTTGCACAGCGATCCAGAAGCACGCGGCGGCAAGAATCAGTGCGCCGAAGCCCAGGTAGATCGCGCGTCGGGTCGCTTTGAAGCCGTACACCTCGCTGAGTACGTCACCGAGGACGTAGGCAAGCGGGAACAAGAAGAATCCACCATCGGTGATTATGGGCAGAATCTGCAAGGGACCGAGCGAGAAGTCGGAATCCGCAAAGAAGGCGACCCCCTTGGTCGCCGCCACGTTCGAGATCAGCAGCGTTGCGGTGAAGAGCGCGACGATTGTCGGGTAATAACCCCGGCTGACGTGCGCAAATTTGGTTTCGTGGGTCGATTCGTCTTGCTGATCCTGAGCTGTCACGTCCGTCATCCAAGCACCACAAGGCGCTCGGATGCGAGTTGGCGACCGTCCAGTTGCGCAGAACACACCGAAGGCCCTGCGGTTTCACGTGGAACCGCAGGGCCTTCGGTGATGCAAACGAACTGATCAGGCAGCTACATGGCCGCCGGTCAGCACGCGGTATGCGTAGGTACTGGCGATCAGCGCGACGGGCGCCGTCACGAGAAGACCGATTCCGCACAGCAGTGCGCCGATGATGTTGATACCGATCAGAGCGAGCGCCAGCAGGATCAACGTTCCGACGTTCGACGAGGTCAACGCGTAGCTCGATTTGATGCCCGAAATCGCATCCTGATTCTTGTCCACGATGAAGGTCAGCGTGTAGTAGAGCAGGAACGCCGCGATGATGCCGGGAATGATGCACAGAACCAAACCGACATAGGTGGCGACGGCGACAAGGAAACCGCCGAGAACAACTGCACCGATGTTCGTGAATTGGAAGAAGGTGCCGAAAGCCGGCTTGATTCCGTCCAATTCGCTCAACGCTCCACGAAGGAATGCGGCTTGGATGATGTAGCCGACGATTGCGGTGACCAATCCACCCACGATCGACAGCGCGCTGAATTCGGTATTGGTGTAGTCGAAGCCGTTGAAAGCACCCTGGATGAGTCCGGCGATCAGAAAAGCGATGATCGAGATCCCGATCCAGACCAGTGCGTTGTCTTTGAACTTGTTCCAGCCGTAGGAAATTGCCGCACCCACAGAAAGCTGGGGGGCGCCGAAGCCTGCGCCGTAGTCATTCGGGGGCGGAGGCGGGAAGTTGCCACCACCGGGAGGAGGCGGGTACCCACCGGGAGGCGGGTAGTTTCCGCCGGGAGGGGGATAGCTTCCACCCTGCGGGGGTGGAGGGAAGTTGCCCTGTGGGGGCGGCGGGTAGCCGCCGGGCGGGGGATAACTTCCACCCTGCGGAGGACCCGCCGGTGGAGGATAACTCCCCGGAGGGGGTGTTCCCTGCTGGCCGTACGGATCCTGGGGTGGGAATTGCTTCCCGTCTTCTGGGTTCTGGTTGGGGTCTTGCCCACCGGTTGTCATATATGTCTACCTAACCCTTGACTACCTGAGTCCCACCAGCGAGCTCGTCATGCTTGCCCTGCTTGGTGGGGCTGTTGTTGATGGTGACCGCGATGACGATGTAGGCGACCAGCGCGAGGATTCCGCCGATGATCGGAATGATCGAGAGCAACGTGAAGGCGTTGCGAATCGCAGACTGCTGGACGGAGGGGCGAGGTGCGCCGCCCGGACCGTGCACTGAAAGGCCCAGAATCATCTTTCCCAAAGTCCGACCCTGCGTTACTTCCATTGCGATGAAGTAAGCGAAGGTCAGAATTCCCGAGAACAGTCCCGAGATCAGAATCAAGCTGTCGGAGTCACTGACCAAGAGAGCCAGAATCGCGGCGATGATGCCGACGATGATTCCGTCGATGATGCGGGCGCCGAATCGAATACCCAGTCCACCGGCTTCGGCGCCAGAGGGCAGTCGATTTCCTCCGCCGTACGCACCTTGGTCGTTGAACTGCGGAGGCGGCGGGAAGTTGCCGCCCTGCGGAGGCGGCGGGTATCCACCGGACGGCGGGTAGTTGCCACCTTGAGGGGGCGGGAAGTTCCCGCCCTGTGGAGGAGGCGGGTAGCTACCGCCCTGCGGGGGGCCTGCGGGAGGTGGGTAACTTCCGGGAGGAGGTGTTCCCTGCTGGCCATATGGATCCTGGGGTGGGAATTGCTTCCCTCCTTCTGGATTCTGGTTGGGGTCGTACCCGCCGGTTGTCATGTGTTCCCCTCAGTCGTAAATATCGCGCTCGAGTGTGACAGTGGATATGACCCTACTGGGATCAAAGAGCGATGTGGATGACATCTGCTCACTTGGATTCGGAGGTCACCTGTGGTTTAGGCTGCGTTGTATGACGAGTTCCGGGGGCAACAACGACGATTCTTCGAGCGATTACCAGGCAAAACCTGGATACGGAGAATTTCCGAGCCTGCCGCCCGAGGGGTACGGCGTGTCCCCGTCCGAAACGCAGTCTTCACCTGAAGTTCCCGGATATACCACTCCCAACGAGCAGTACCCGGGTTATCCGCCGCCGTCGTACAACCCAACCGGTAATACGCCTCAGCCGGGTGGAATTGGTGAACCCAATCCATACCTGCCGCCGCAGAATTTCGGACCGCCGAATCAATATCAGCCGAATCAATATCAGCAACCCGGACAATACGGACAAGCTCAATACGGACAGCCCCAATACGGTCAACCGCCGAATGCGTACGGTCAACCGAACCAATTCGCTGGTGGATACATCCCGCCGATGCAGCCAGTCGGCACCAATGGTCTCGCAATCGCGTCGTTGGTGGTATCGCTTGCAGGCGGTTGTTTCTACAGTCTCGGCGGAATCATCGGAATCATTTTGGGAATTGTCGCGCTCAATCAGATCAAGCAGACAGGTCAAGAGGGACGCGGGCTTGCGATAGCCGGAATTGCGGTCGGAGCAACCTTCTTGGCCATTTTTGCCGTGATTCTCGTGGTCGCACTCATAGCGAGCGCATCGTCGTCGTACTGAAGTGGCTGGCGCTCACACGGGAGTGACTATGGACGACGCAGGAAGTGGCTTCCCGAAGTAATAGCCCTGGCCCATGTCGCAGCCGGCCTGCAAGACGTTGGCTGCGTGTTCGGCAGTTTCGACGCCCTCGGCGATCGAATCAAGCCCGAGTTTTCGAGCGATGTCGGCGATTGACTCCATGACCATGAAGGCGCGGTCTCCAGCACGACCCGCTGCGCTGACGGCCCAGGTCAAGGATTGGTCGATCTTGAGAATGTCGAGCGGCAATTCCGACAACGCGGAGAAAGACGCGAAGCCCGCCCCGAAATCATCCAGCGCGATTCGAATTCCCTCGTTATGCAAGACGTGAAGGGTCTCGGCGGCATGCCGACCCACGACGCCGAGTTCGGTGACTTCCACGATGATTCTGCTCAGTGGGGTTTCTGAACTGTCCAGCGCTCCGAGGATCTCGTGAGCGGCGTGCGGGGTAGCGAGTTGGCGAGGTGAAAAGTTGACCGCGACCATCATGTGCTCAGGCCACGACGCTGTTTGGGCACAGATCATGTCCAGAGCCTGCAGCCCGATGGGAATGATGAGCCCAGAGGATTCGGCGGAGCGCATGAAATCTTGGGGTTCGATCAACCCTCGAAGCGGATGGCGCCACCGCAGAAGTGCTTCATAGCTGATAATTGCTGACGAGTTCAGATTGACCTGGGGTTGATACAACACCTCGAATTGATGGTCGTCGAGTGCCTCGCGAAGCTCGCGGACCATGCGTATTCCTTTTCGTCCTGAGTCGCCCGTGCCGCACGTGCGTGTCAGCGTGGATGCTGCAAGTGGGTACTGCGGTCGGATCCCAGGTTCAGATCCCGGGCGTAGTTTTGCAGGGACTACTCGCCCTGAATTTCCTTCGCCAGTCTTGACCGTACTTCACTAATCGAGAATTGCCAACGAATAGCTATTGCGGACGGCTTTGTCATATCGGACAATCGAGCCTTTGTCCCGACGAGGTGTCGATTGAAACTTCACTTACTTCGCCGGGAAAATCCACGGGGTTCGGGGGATCTTGCGAGAGTCGAATCGATCCGCCAATTGGGGTGGTGTGACAACTTCGCCGGGTTCAGCGAGACCGATGCTCGACGCGATCATTGTCAGGACCTGTTCGGCACTGCGTCCGGCCTCGAGTTGATCGGCCAGAGTCACTGCGCCGTCGCGCTTCGCGAGTCGTTTGCCTTCACTGTTCAACGCGAGAGGAACGTGGGCGTACGACGGCGGTTCGATGTCGAGCAGTTGAGCAAGGTGCGCCTGACGCGGCGCCGAGGTCAGGAGGTCGTCGCCGCGGACCACCTGATCGATGTTCTGCGCACCGTCGTCGACGACAACGGCGAGGTTGTAGGCGGGTACGCCGTCTCCGCGGAGCAGGACGACGTCGTCGACTTGCCCCGTCACCTCGCCGAACAGTTCGTCGTGCACGGTGAACGAATCGATGTCGGCCCGTAGCCTCACCGCGGGGGATCGGCCGCTTGCCGATTTCTCGGCGCGTTCGGCCGCCGACAGGTTCCGGCACGTGCCGGGATAGGCGCCATCGGGAGCATGGGGAGCGGACGGTGCCTGCAGGATCTCCTTGCGTGTGCAGAAGCAGGGATAGGTCAGGTGGCGCTCGCGTAATAGTTCGATAGCGTTGTGGTACAAGGGAAGACGGTGCGATTGTAAGACGACTGGGCCGTCCCATGTGAGGCCGAGCCTGCGCAGATCGTCGAGTTGTCGCTCCATCGAGCCGGGTCGGACACGGTCGAGATCCTCGACGCGAATGAGGAAGTCGCGCCCGCTGGTGCGGGCGAACAGCCAGGCCAAGAGGGCGGTACGGAGGTTTCCCAGATGGAGATCGCCGGACGGGCTCGGCGCGAAGCGTCCTGCTCCGGCCACGTCAGCTGGCGAGCCCGACGGAGGCGAGCGAGTTCTCGGCGTCGTGCAGGGTGAGGCGGATCTGGGTTTCCAAAGCGTGATCGAGGTACTGCGGCGGATACATGGCGGGGCTTCCGAGTGCGTCGAGGGCCAATCCATTGACGGTTGAAAGTAGAAGTGCCGCTCTGGTTTCCGCTTCCGGAGTTCCGATCCCGATCAGAACTGTCGAGATGCCGGTGCGGATTGTGAACAGGGTTGTCCGGCGGATTTCGGAGAGTGACTCACTGGTTGCGGCGCGCACGGCAAACGCGGCGAGCACATGCGCCTCACGCGTGCGTTGCTCGTCGAGGGGCAGGAGTTGCGAGAGCGCCTGGAACAGGGCGGTATGCGGGTCCGCGTCGGCGGACGATTCGGCCAGTCTGGTCAACAATCGATCGACGAGTGTTCGCAGTGCGAATGCGAACATCTCGTCCTTGGTCGAGAAATGATGTTGCACTGCGCCGATCGAGACACCCGCCCGTTTTGCGACCTCGCGAACGCTGGCATTTTCCAGTCCGGATTCCGCGGCGACATCGAACAATGCCGCCGCAAGCAGGTCTGGACTCGTGGAGGATTTTCGGCGTTCCGGCATACCGCGACATTACATGTGTATGGAAGTAATGCCCACGTCAGGGGTACTTTTTCACGCCTTCCGGCCGAGGAAGGCAAGGAGTTTCGTCGCTTTGTCAGCGTTGTCCGGAACCTGTATTTCCGGGCCGCACACACCGCTCATGCGGATCGACTCGCCGAGGCCCGCGGCGATCTCCGACACCCACTCCACGTCCGTGTCACGCATCGTCGTATCGGTGCCGGTCGCGGCTGCGAGATCCCAACCGTGGATGACCAGATCGAAACACAAGAACCCCTCGACCGTGGCCCCGAGGTTGGTCCGGCCGAAGTGCCCGTCGTATTCGAGGGTGGACTTTGCCGGATCGTCCAGAATGGCCTGCATCGAATCTCGGACGGCCGCCCAGGCTGCCGACGGGTCGTCGTCGACCGACGGACCGGGTGCCAATTCCAGGCCGACTACCTTGACCATGTCTCGTTCGCTGTCGAGCACGTGTCTCACCACGTCGCGGGCGGTCCAGCCCTCGCAGGGGGAATCGTTGTCCCAGCGGTCGGCGGGTACGGCGTCGATCCGCGCCGTGAATCCGGCGGCCAGATCCCGATAACGCTGGGCGGGGGAGATCTCTGTTGAAGTCATGACAGCAATCCTTCTCCACCGCGGCGCGTCATGATTGATTATTTCGGACATTCACTCGATCTCCGGGGCTTCCGCCCAGATGTCCATCGGTACGACCCCGGCGCTCTTGCCTTCGTCATCGAGAAGTCGGCCCACCCTCTTCATCGATCGCAGCACCACTGACCTGTTCAGCACCACCAGGCCCGGTGCCTCTTGTGCGAGTTGTACTTCGGTAATGGGAGTTTCGCGAAGGGAGTGTGCGGCGATCGCGAGCAGTGTGTTGGCGCGTCCACCGGATATCCGCATGCACACTCGTGTTCCAGGCACTCGCTCCACCAGAGCACGAATCGTCGACCGGTCCGTGGGATCGACATATCCCCACACCCAGGTCACGAGGGGCCAGCCGGACAGCGGTAGAGACACGTCGCAGCGGAACACGATTTGGTTGCGCGACGTCAGTTCGGCAAGTCGCCGCCTGACCGTACTTTCGCTGAGGCCGGTACCGACCGTGAGCTCGGCAATCGAGGATCGACCGTCCTCGCCCAGCTTCAATATCAATTGGCGGTCGACCGCGTCGAAAGTTTTCCCGTGATGGCGCTGATCCGTCGGAGCATATTTGTAGCGCACAGGCCGGTCTGTCATCACCGCCCGCTGCGTGGCATCGAGTACTTGCAATTTCCAGTCGTCTCCGATCGCGAAGACCTCGGTGACGAGGTGTGCACGCGAACTGACGATCCCGGGCACCGACGCGAGTGAGCGAAGCAGGAAACGCGACAGGAAAGCCATGTCTCTGACCTCGACGAGAAGGGTCAAGTCGCCTGGGCCGCTTGTGTGTTCGACGCTCAGAACCTGCGGCCAGCGGGCAAGACGTTCCGCAATCGCCAATGCGTTCGAAGTCGTACAGTCGACTTCCACGAAAGCCAGACACGATTCCGGACGGCCGTGGCCGGTTGCCCTCGCGGAGACCCAGGCGGTGCCGGAGTCCTGTAGCCGCCGCCAGCGGCGCGCGACGGTAACCGGATCAACTTTGAGCGCGTCACCAACCGTGCGCCACGACGCTCGCGGGTCGAGTTGCAGGCAATTGATCAGGGCGAGGTCGACGTCGTCGAGCACGGCGGAATCCTGCGTTTCTTCGATCATGTTGCAAGTATCGTGCATCTTCATTGTGTCTGGGATCACTTCATTCATGCTCGAAGGGTAGAACGCGGTGGCAAGTGCCCACCGCGTTCGTGCTGTGAAAGGAGAACCCAGATGTCGTCCACCACGTTGTCCGCTGTTCCAACCGAGAGAAGTCTCGACTGGGTGCAGCGCCTCATCGGAATCGATACGACGAGTGCCGTGAGCAATCGACCGTTGATCGATCTCATCGCCGCGGAACTACGTCGCCACGGGGTCGAGCCGATACTCGTTTCCGACGACGAGGGTTCCAAGCTGAACCTGTTGGCAACATTCACGCCTCCTGACGGAAGCACTGCCGGTGGAGTGATGTTTTCCGGCCATACAGATGTAGTGCCGGTCGACGATCAAGACTGGAGCAGCCACCCTTTCACTCCCGAAATTCGCGACGGAAGTCTGTACGGACGCGGCACGTGCGACATGAAGTCGTTCATCGGGATCGTTGTCGCGGCGATCCCCGACATCGTTGCTCGGTCGCTGGCGAAGCCGATTCACTTTGCATTCTCCTACGACGAGGAAGTCGGCTGCATCGGTGCGGCCGGGTTGGTCGAGGAGGTTGTTTCCCGGAACCTGCGCCCTGATGTGTGCGTCGTCGGAGAGCCGTCGGAGATGCGGGTCATTCGCGCACACAAGTCGATGAACGTCATACGTGTTGATCTGCATGGTGTTTCGGCGCACTCGTCGCTTACTCTGCAAGGAGTCAACGCGATCGAATACGGCGCCGAGTTGATTCGATTCGTCAGAAGCGCGGCCGACGAGCTCCGTGCGTCCGGCCCGTACGACGACGCATTCGACGTGGCCTGGACGACGTGTTCGGTCAATCTCGTATCCGGCGGGATCGCAGTGAACACTGTCCCCGAGGATTGCTCCATCACTTTCGAATTCAGGAGCATCAGCTCAGCTGGCGCCGCAGATTTGCTCGAACGCTTTGCCGCCGAGGCGAATCGGATCGAAAACCTGATGCAGGAAGAAAACCCGTCAGCCTCCGTGACGATGCACGTGTCGGCCTCGGTTCCTCCCCTGGAGACGGATGCGAATGCTTCGGCGGCCGCACTGGTCGAACAATGGGGTGGTCGGCCCTCGGACGAAAAGGTCGCGTACGCCACCGAGGCCGGGATGTTCGCGAGTATCGGTGTCCCCACTGTTGTGTGTGGGCCGGGAAGCATCACTCAGGCGCATGCACCTGACGAGTACGTGACACTTGACCAATTGGCACAGTGCGAGCAGTTCGTTCGGAACGTCATCGCTCACGCCCGCGCCTGACCCACCCTCACCCCCTAAGGAAAACCATGTCCACGGCAACTACGCCAACCTCCGGAACAGTCACCCCGGAACGCCTGGCCGCTGCTCGCAAGGCGGTGATCAGCAGTTCGCTCGGCGCTGCGCTCGAATGGTTCGACGTCATCGTCTACGCATCATTTGCAGTGGTCATCGCCCATAACTTCTTTCCCGGCGGCGACAACACTCTCGGCTTGATACTGACGTTCGCGACGTTCGCGATCTCGTACGTCATCCGGCCGCTTGGCGGGATGGTTCTCGGAAGCTATGCCGACCGTCGCGGGCGCAAGAACGCCTTGACGTTGACGATGATGCTGATGATGATCGGCACGCTCATCATGGCGGTGGCGCCGACGACCTCGATGATCGGGCCGTGGGCCGGCGTCGTCATCCTGGTTTCGCGACTCATTCAAGGATTCTCCGCTGGCGGTGAATTCGGTACTGCTACAACCTTCCTCGTGGAAACTGCACCGCACAAGAAGGCGTTCTACTCTTCCTGGCAGGTTGCCAGCCAGGGTGCTTCGGTTTTCCTGGCATCGTTGTTCGGATACGTGCTCAATACCCATCTCTCGCATGAAGCGCTTTACTCGTGGGGCTGGCGCGTTCCGTTCTTCTTCGGCATCATCGTCGGGCCGGTCGGTCTCTACATCCGCGCCAAGCTCGATGAAACGGACGATTTCAAGACGAGCGTCCCGGAAAAGACCCCGCTGAAGACGACGCTGACCAGGCATCTCGGCCGGGTGCTGACCGGCGCCGCAGTAGTCGGCGTCGCGACGATCTCGATCTACCTCATCTTGTACATGCCCACGTTTGCCGTGAAGAACCTCGGAGTATCCGCCTCTGCCGGCTACCTCGGCGGAATCGTCGCCGGGCTGGTCACCTTGATCACCGTGCCGTTGATCGGTCATCTTGCAGACCGGGTCGGACCTGCGAGAGTTATGACCTGGGCCGCCGTTGCGGCAATCGTCCTGGCCTGGCCGCTCTTCAAACTGATGGTCGATCACCCCTCGACTCTGACGCTCGTCCTGGTTGTTTCGGTCCTGGGCGTCATCATGGCGTTTGCCTTCGGCCCGTTGCCTGCCTTGATGAGTTCGCTGTTCCCGGCGGAGATCCGGGCTACCGGGATGTCGTTGTCGTACAACCTCGGCGTGACCTTGCTCGGCGGAATCGCGCCGTTGGTCTTGACCTGGTTGATCAGCACAACAGGCTCGCTCGACGCTCCGAGCTACTACTACATGACGGTCGCAGTGCTCTCCCTCGGCGGGCTGTGGTCTGCCAGGACGCTTTTCAGTCAGAAGTGACGGCGGGGAGCGCGGTAGTGATCATGCGACCGCGTCTCCCTCTGCCAGCGCGACAACGGTTTCCGACCCGTGCCAGTCGGGGGCTTGGGTTCGCAGCAGAGCTGCCGGGGTCAGCGAAGAGATTCGGCGGCATTCACGCGTCAAGTGGGCCTGATCGCTGAATCCGCAGTGGGCTGCGGATTCAGCGAGGCCCAGCGCGGGTCGACTGCGAGCGAGCGCCATGAAGCGCTGGAGGCGCAGGATCGAGCGCAGCGTTGCAGGGCCGTATCCGAAAGCGTCGTTGCATCGACGCTGGAGTTGGCGCGAAGTCAGTGCCGCCGCGTCGGCGAGAGTGCTGACATTCCACGAATGTTCGGACAGTGCGGTGCGGACGTGGTTGATCACCGGATCGTGACGGAAACTCGAACTTGCCCAACTCCGGACAGCGCTTTCGAGGATCGAGACTTGTTCGTGGTCTTCGGAATTTTCCAAGCGGTTCAACAGTATTCTTTCCGTGCGTGCGTCGGTTACAGCGCTGAGGTCAGCGCGAGAATCTCGAAGCTCGGACGCCGAGGTTCGCAACATCGGCGATGCCGATCCAGGGCGGAATCGAACACCCACGGAGCGTGTTCCGGGCGGAAGAGTGAATGACCATGCAGCGGTTTCGGGGCCACAGACGCGTATGCCGACGCCACGTATCCACAGCACGTCCATGCAAGCATCGGGCACGAGCAGGTGTTCACCTTCTGCGCACGCCGTCCAGCCACACACCAGGATGTCGGAGAGATCCGGGGCGACCGATTGTGGTGTGTACCAACCCATGACAAGAGCCTATCGAGCGCCACCGACACGAAGGCGAGTTCATTCGACCGGGCCGAAGCGATATCCGAACCCCCGGATGGTTTTGATGTACTTTGGTTTCGCGGGATTGGATTCGAGTTTGGACCGCAAGCTGAGAATGGTCGCGTCGACCACACGTGTCTTTTCGTGGTCGGAACCCCAGACGTTTCGGATCAGATGATCACGCGAGTACACGCGCCCAGGCTCGGTCGACAGTTCCAGGAGTACCCGCCATTCGGTCCGGCTGAGGACGAGCAGCTTTCCGCCCATCGTCGCCGTCATTGCACGTCGATCGAGGAGCAGGTCACCGTGACGTTGGTGTTTTCCGGCGGCGGGATGCGCGGTTTCACGAAGGATCGCGGTGACCCGAAGATCGAGCGCGTGAGAATCGATCGGGTTCAGTACGAAGTCCGAGACAGCGCCATGTGGTGCTTCGTCGATGTCCTCGTGGGTATCCACCAGCATCATGATCGGCATCGAACTGCGCAAGCGGATCTGTCGTGCAATCTCGTAGCCGTCGATGTCCGGCAACAAGAGATCGATCACGGCGATATCGAAACTGTCGGTGTCCAGGTCGTCGAGTAGGCGGCGCCCGGTGCGGACGAGCTGTGTTTGATGACCAAAATGTACTAATTCGGCCCCGAGTGTCTGGGCAAGCTCCGAACGGTCGGTAGCTGCAAGTATCAAGCTCACGTGAAATCCTCCCCCCGAAGGTGTTACTAGTCGTAACAGCTTGCATTCTGGCAGATCATCCACCGCATGGCCACAACAAGGTGGCTGATCAAAAGTTGAGGGGACCTGGGGCGTTCGCCGCTAGACTTCTTTCATGGGCACTCTGTTCGCGTTGACGCTGCCAGGCTTGCTCGTGCTGCTGGTTCTGTTCGCGTTCGCCGAGACTCTCTGGAACCGGCTTACCGGTGGCCGCGCACTGCCGTGGACCAGGGGGCGCACGACTCGTCCGGTCTCGGCTGCGGGCTTCGAAGAGGTTGCTGCCCTGTTTCAGGGGTCCAAGCATCATGAATTCGAACAGCGGCAGAGCGCGTTGATGCATCGTGAGGACGGAACCGACGGTGACCCGCCGTGGGTGTCCGTCGATCCGGAAGCTAACAAGGTCGTTCTCCGTCGACGGAGTTGACAGTCGCCGACAGTCGACGGAGTTGACAGTCGGGCTCAGGCCCAGTGGCTGGGGCGGGTCAGTGAATCGGGGAGTGTGGTAGCCGAATCGCTAACCGCCGCGTTGATCTGGAACTGAGTGAGAAAGATACTGCCGCGGAGTTTTGCGCCGCGAATGTCGGTGCCGCGCAAGTCTGCACCGATCAGATCGGCGCGATCGAGTTCGCAGTCGCGGAGGTCTGCACCGATCAGGTAACTCCCGCGAAAGTTGGCTCCACGTAGATCGGAACCACGAAATCTGGCGCCGATGAGGTCTGCGCCGCGGTGGTCGAGTTTGCGACCCTTCTTGCCTGAGATCGGCGAGCGCACAAGGTTACTCGTCTGCAAGAGCAGTGTGTTGACTGTCGCTCGGTGTGCTGAGACGTCGACGGCTTGAATCTGCGAAGGCGTGCCGTTGGTCAGGCTTTCCGTCTCTGCGAGTGCAGCGTCGAGTTCCTTTCGTATCGAGTGGGTTTGCTTCAGCGAGCGGGCTTCGGCGAGATACCAGAGCAGTTCGTGCAACTGGCGTACGACAGGGAACGTTTCGAACATGTCTGACGCGGTCTCCGGGGCATCATGCCAGCTGATGCCGTCGTAGGTCTGCTGTGAAACCTTCTGTCCCGCACCGAAACAGTCGTACACGGTGCAACCGGTGAAGCCCTTCTTTCGCAATCCGGTGTGAATGCCGCAGCGGAAATCCTGCTGCAGGTTCTTGCAGGGGTCGCCGGCATTCTTGTTGGTCGCGAAGTCGGAGGACTTGGAAAAGGGGAGTGCGACGCAGCACAGGCCGAAGCAACTGCTGCAATCCGCGAGCAGATTGGTCTGGCCGGCAATCACGCGTACTCCCGATTGTTGGGTTGGACGGAAAGTCTGGCTTCGAGTTCGTGAGTCTGTCAAACGAAATTGCGTGGTTCGGCAGCAAGAAGTCCAGCGACTCCGAGGTCGTATCCCGCGCAAATTGCGGGGTACCAATCCGGCAGACGTGATTCCGGACCACGCTCGTGAAGTAGGTCGAAAATCGGGTGGACGGCCCAGCTCGCTGCAACCAGTCGCCGTGCGGTACTCGGCTGCAGACCCAGTGCGCCGACGAAGACCACAAATGTTGCGGACACTGCACTCCATTCGCGAAC
>NZ_JBJURM010000033.1:0-70571 GCF_046097995.1 Rhodococcus sp. 5A-K4 | reverse complement strand
TTCAACGATCCGAGGAGTCGACCCATCGGGGTACGAGCTCCCGCAACAATCACAGTGGTCGTGTCGGTCATGCCAGTTCAACTTTCAGTTCGGTGCCGGTCGCGGCGACAACGTCTTCGACGCTGACATCGGGGGCGAGTTCACGCAGGACGAGTGGGCCTTCGTCGCTCACATCGATGACGGCTAGGTTGGTGATGATCCGATTCACCACGCCCTGGCCGGTCAGGGGCAGGGTGCATGCGTCGACGATCTTGGGGTTGCCGTCGCGGTCGTTGTGCTCCATGACGACGATGACACGCCGGGCACCGTGGACGAGGTCCATTGCGCCGCCCATTCCCTTGACCATCTTGCCGGGGACCATCCAGTTTGCGAGGTCACCCGTCTTCGACACCTGCATGCCGCCGAGAACGGCGGTGTCGATGTGGCCGCCGCGGATCATCCCGAACGAGAGGGCCGAATCAAAATATGCCGCACCGGGATTGACGGTCACGGTCTCCTTGCCGGCGTTGATGAGGTCAGGATCGACGTTGTCCTCGGTGGGATACGGTCCGGTACCGAGAATTCCGTTCTCCGAGTGCAGGACCACACGAACGTCCGACCCCAGGTATCCGGGAATCAGTGTGGGAAGACCGATTCCGAGATTGACGTACTCGCCGTCGATCATCTCTGCAGCCGCCCGCGCTGCCATCTGCTGGCGCGTCCAACCCGTCACTGTCACTGGTGCGGTCATCGTGAGGTTCCTTCCGAAGCGCTGACGGTTCGCTTTTCGATTCGCTTGTTCTGAGGGCCGGTGTGCACAATTCTCTGCACGAAGACTCCGGGCAGGTGTACCGATGCCGGGTCGATTTCACCGGGCTCGACCAGACGTTCCACCTGAGCAATGGTGACCCGTCCCGCCATCGCGGCGAGCGGGTTGAAGTTCATCGCGGTCTTGTCGAACACGAGGTTGCCGTCGGTGTCACCGAGAACAGCGTGCACGAGTGCGTAGTCGGCGTTGATCGCCTCTTCCATCACGTAACGCTTGGTTCCGAAGACGCGAGTCTCCTTCGGAGGCGATGCAATAGCGATCGAGCCGTCGGCGTCGTAGCGCCAGGGCATTCCGCCGTCGGAGATGGGGCTACCCACTCCGGCCGGTGTGAAGAATGCGGGGATTCCGGTTCCGCCGGCGCGCAGACGCTCGGCGAGCGTGCCCTGCGGCGTCAGTTCCACTTCGAGTTCGCCGGCCAGGTACTGCCGGGCGAACTCCTTGTTCTCACCGACGTACGACGCGGTCACCCGTCGGATACGTCCGGCGCTCAGCAAGATTCCGAGACCGTGATCGTCGACGCCGCAGTTGTTGGAGAACACCTCGAGGTCGGTTGCACTCGTTGCTGCGATCGCGTCGATCAATACGTCGGGGATGCCGCACAAACCGAATCCGCCGACGGCCAGCGTTGCTCCGTCGACGATGTCGGCGACCGCGTCCGCCGCGGACTCGTACACCTTTGCTGTCATGTTTTCTCCCTGCCAAGCGTTCATTGAGTAGACACTCACTCACTTCGCTATCCAGTGAACTATCTCCAGTTCACAGGTTCAAGGGATCTTGAATATCAAGACAGAACTGATCGACTGCTGACCATCTGAAGAAAATTCGTTCACTGAATGGACGCTAGGATGAACTCATGCCTACTCACGAGCAATCACCGGCCATGGTCGCGCGGGTGGCGGCACTTCTGCGAGCCCTCGGCGCCTCTGAGCCAACGGGCATTTCCACCACGGAATTGGGCAAGGTCACCGGCCTCGCTCGGCCCACCGCGCACCGACTGCTCACGTCTTTGGCTGCCGAAGGACTGGTCGACCGTGACGCACGAACCGGTCGGTGGTCTCTCGGCCCGGAGTTGTACCTCCTGGGCGCCGCGGCCGGAAATCGGTACGACATCACCGACCGCGCTCGCGACATCGTCGACGACCTCGCCCGGGTCACGGGGGAGAGTGCATTCCTCTCGGCACGTCGCGGCGACGAGACCGTCTGCATCTTGAGTCAGGAAGGCAGTTTTCCGCTGCGATCTCACGTGCTGCACGAGGGGAAGCGATTCCCGTTGGGGGTCGCGTCGGCGGGGCTTGCCATCTTGAGTCACCTACCGACGCGGGACGTCGACGACTATTTCGCCCGAGTGAATCTGGAGTCGGAATGGGGTGAGATCCACAGTGAGGCATCAATCCGCGAGCGAATCGAGTCGACGCGTGTCACCGGCTATGCCGTCAATCCAGCCCTCATCGTCGAGGGAAGCTGGGGGATGGGTGCCGCGGTGTTCGACCGCAACGGGCGCCCGGACTGGGCGCTGAGTCTGACCGGAGTGGAAACCCGCTTTCGGCCCACGCGTCATGCCGAGTTGGGAACGCTACTTCTCGAGTACGCTCATACACTGTCGAACCGACTGAAAACGCATGCAGTGGTCTAACTTTCGAGAACTGCGTCATGCGCAGCAGCAGTTCTTGCCTTCGTTCGCACGTGGGCCTTCTCGCCTTGCGGGCCGAACAGATGCAAGATCTCCACTATCTGGTTGTCGGCGGGCCCGAACCAATGGGGCTCGGCGGTGTCGAACTCCGCGACTTCACCGGGGTGCAGGACAACCTCGTTCGTACCCAGAATGAGACGCAGATCCCCGGCGAGGACGTAGAGCCATTCGTAGCCGGCGTGGGTGACGAGCTTCGGTGGACGTGGACCGATCACCTGTTTGAACACCTGCACGCGTCCGGGATAGCGCGTCAACGGAACGACGGCACTGCCGTTCTTGCGTCGGCTCGGGGTGAGATGGACCCGAGGATCGCCCGTGGCGGGAGCGCCGACGAGTTGGTCCAGCGCGACCCGGTGAGCACGCGCGAGCGGTAACAGCAGATCGAGGGTGGGACGACGCTTACCCGATTCGAGTCGCGACAATGCGCTGACGGAGATTCCGGTGGCGTCGGACAGGGCCTCGAGGGTCAGATCGCGATCCCGACGAAGCGTTCGCAGTCTCGGTCCGATATCGGTAAGCAACTGCTCGAGTTCGGCGTCCATGCGCTCATCTTTGCAGTTTCTGCAAATTTCTTACCGGCTTCGCGGGCCGGGTTGCGACGATCTTTTCGACTGGCGAGCACGGCAGAACACTTCGAGAGATGGAGTCCGAGATGAAACCTTCGAGCGGGATCGACGAACCGAAAGTGATCGGACTTGACGCACGCCGCCGGTGGGGCATTCTGGCCATCTGCTGCACGAGCTTGTTCGTCGTCGGGTTGGACACGACCATCGTCAACGTCGCTCTCCCCGCGATCGGGGAGGGATTCGGCGTCGGAACCGTTGGTCTCGAATGGATCGTCAACGCGTACACACTCGTCTTGGCAAGCTTGCTGATCTCGTCCGGCGCCCTGGCCGACAGGTTCGGTAGAAGGCGGATCTTCCAGATCGGACTGGTCGTTTTCGGGGTGGCGTCGATCGTCTGCGCGCTGGCCCCGTCGGTGGGAGTTCTGATTGCGGCGAGGATCGCGCAGGGAGTCGGTGGGTCGATGCTCAGTCCGGTGGCCCTGGCGATCGTCGTCAACGTGATGACCGACCCGAAGGAGCGAGCCAAGGCGATCGGCGTGTGGGCTGCGGTCTTCGGTCTGAGCATGGCAGCAGGACCGATAGTCGGCGGAGTCCTCATCGAGAGCTTCGGCTGGAGATCCGTTTTCTGGATCAACGTGCCCGTCATCGCGGTCGTTCTTGTGCTGACCGCGGTGTTCGTGCCGCAGTCCCGGGCTGAACAACCTCGACGTCTCGACTTACCGGGGCAGGTGCTTCTGATGGTCGTCGTGGGCGGATCCGTGGCGCTGCTCATCGAAGGCCCACGAATCGGGTGGCTGGCCTCCGGTGCAATCGCGGGTTACGTCGCCGTCGCTGCCGCGCTGGCAGCGTTCGTCCGGGTCGAATCGAGAAAGAGCGAGCCGCTCATGGACCCCTCGCTGTTTCGGCACCGGCCGTTCACCGGGGCAGTACTCGGCGCGATCGTGGTGTTCGTGGCTCTCAACGCGACGCTGCTTCTGGGCACCTTCTACCTTCAACAGGCGCGTGA
The DNA here is from genome assembly GCF_046097995.1 of Rhodococcus sp. 5A-K4. NCBI lineage: Bacteria > Bacillati > Actinomycetota > Actinomycetes > Mycobacteriales > Nocardiaceae > Rhodococcus > Rhodococcus sp. 5A-K4. The sequence goes on along the minus strand of NZ_JBJURM010000033.1, from coordinate 66,501 downwards.
AATGACTCCCGCCGCCGCGGGCGCGATGACACTACCGATGGCAGTCGCGGCAACCATCTGTGCGCCGTTGTCGGGGATTCTCGTCGGGCGCTTCGGTGCACGATTGCCGTTGCTGATCGCCGGAAGCTTCACCGCGCTCGGCGGACTGTGCCTGGTCTCTCTCGACAACAGCACAGGCACTTCGACGTTGCTCGTCGCGTACCTGTTCCTCGGTATCGGCTTCGGTTTCTCGAATGCTCCGATCACCAACACCGCCGTCAACGGACTACCGAGATCGCAGGCAGGCCTTGCCGGCGGGATCACCTCCAGTGCAAGGCAGTTCGGCGCTGCTCTCGGTGTGGCGCTGGCCGGCGGCATGATCGCAGGCAGCGCACAATCAGATATCGCCGAGGCATCGAGAGCGGGTTGGATCCTTGTTGTCGCCTGTGGGCTCGTGGTTCTTGTCATCGCCCTGGCGTCGGGAGGTTCCGAGAAGACGAAGGGGTGAGGAGCGTGAGTTCACCCTGCGCGGGTGATTCCAACGCCGCTGCCGCCGGATAGAGATTATGGGGTATCTGATCGTCGTATCCGAGCGGGGAGAGCCATGTGCCAGACACCTAAGGACGCAACACCGGCCACCGTGGCGGTGAACCGCGAAGCGGTCACGCGGTACGCCATGGATGACCGGCAAGATTTTGTCGACGCGGATCGTGGCTTGATCGCACCGTTGCCTGGCAATGTTCTCGGCGACGACGGGCATGTGGTCTTCGACCCCGAGGCATTGGCGTACATCGGTGACGACGTTCCGGCGCCGGACACCGTCAATCCCAGTTTGTGGCGCCAGAGTCAGGTAATTCGCCGGGGTGGGCTCTACCAGGTGACGGATCGCCTCTACCAGGTGAGAAACAACGACATCGCAAACCTGACGGTCGTCGAGGGTGACGAAGGCCTGATCATCATCGACTGCATGGCGGGAGTCGAATCAGCGCGCCAGGGCATGAAGATGATTCGCGAGCACATCAGCGACAAGCCGGTTGCAGCGATCATCTACACGCACACCCATATCGACCACTACGGCGGAGTCAAAGGCATTATCGACGTCGAGGACGTTGCATCGGGAAAGGTGCCGATCATCGCGCCGGGCACGATCGCATCGTTCGACAAGTTCGCAATCGGCGAGAATGTTGTCGCCGGCAATGCCATGGCGAGGCGGTCGTTCTATGCCTTCGGCGGATTGCTCGACCTCGGTCCGAAAGGGGCGGTCTCGTGCGGGATCGGCGTGCTCAGCACCAAAGGCCCTCAGATCTCGTATATTTCCCCCACCGACGGCATCACCGAAACCGGAACGAAGCGAGAAATTGCGGGTCTGGAGTTCGAATTCCTCTATGCACCCGATACCGAGGCTCCGGAGGAGATGCACATCTGGATCCCCGAACTCGCCGCACTGACGTGTGCGGAGAACGCAAATCATTCACTCCACAACATCCAGACCCTGCGCGGTGCGCGTACCCGCGATGCCCGTAATTTCGCGCGATACCTGGACGAGACTTTGGAACGGTGGGGCGACGACGCGGCGGTTCACTACGGACCGCACACATGGCCGGTGTGGGGCAACGAGAACCTCGTTGGCTTCATCGAATCACAAAGGGATACCTACAAATACATTCACGACCAGGCGCTCCGGCTGGCGAACAAGGGATACACGCCGCTCGAAGCTGCCGAGGTGATCGAGCTACCCGAGGAACTCGGCCGCAAGTGGCACAACCGCGGTTACCACGGAACTCTGCATCATGACGTGCGTGCCGTGTACACCAAGGAGCTGGGAATGTGGGACGGCGATCCGGTGACGCTTCATCCACATCCACCGGTCGAGTCGGCGAAGAGGTTCGTCGATCTCCTTGGCGCGCAGAAGATCCTGGATGAGGGTAAGCGAGCATTCGACGCCGCAGACTACCGGTGGGCGGCAGAGATCCTGCACAAGTTGGTGTTCGCTCAACCGGAGAACACCGAGGCGAAGAACCTTCAGGCTGACGTCTACGAGCAGATGGGGTATCAAGCCGAGGGACCTCAGTGGCGAGGTATCTACCTTTCGGCAGCGTTGGAATTGCGTGAGGGCTCGCAACCCCCGCCGTACATCACTGCGAGCGAAGACAGCGTCCTCGCGATGCCCATCGATATCTTGTTCGACTTCGTAGCAGTGCATCTCATCGGAGACAAGGCAACTGACGTCGACCTCCACATCGATTTCGTGTTCACCGATCACGACGACGAGACCTGGACGGCCTGGGTCAGGCGCGGCGTCCTCAATGCCCGCCGGGGAGCGGCGTCGAACACGCAACTGACGGTGTCCGGGCCGAAAGCTGCACTGATCGGCGCACTTCTGCAACCGGGCGCGGCTGCGGAACTTGCCAAAGCCGGGAAGATTTCGCTCACCGGAGACGAATCGGCGCTGGAGACATTGGGAGGGCTGCTGGATACCTTCGATCCCAGTTTCAATATCGTCACGCCGTGAGGAAGGGATAGTTTTCGATGTGTACACGCTTGGTCTACTTGGGGCCCAACGACACTGTGATCACTGCTCGATCGATGGATTGGAAGGTCGATCTCGGAACCAATCTCTGGGCATTTCCGCGGGGCATGACGCGCGAGGGTTGCGCGGGTCCGAACTCGATTCAGTGGACGTCGAAATACGGAAGTGTTGTCGCAACGGCCTACGACATGTGCACAACCGATGGGGTCAACGAGGCAGGACTGTCTGCAAATCTCTTGTGGTTGGTCGAGTCCGAGTACCCGGCATACGACGGCTCGACTCCGGGTCTGTCCATCGCAGCGTGGGCGCAGTATGTTCTGGATTGTTTTGCGACAGTTCAGGAAGCAGTCGAGGTCTTGGCAGCGGAACCGTTCACCGTCGTGACTGCTGCTGTTCCCGGTGAAGACCGTCTCGCTACCCTTCACATGTCACTCTCGGACGCCAGGGGAGACAGTGCGATCATCGAATACGTCGGTGGACGCGCGACTATTCATCACAGCCGTGAGTACCAGGTGATGACAAATTCTCCGATCTTCGATCAGCAACTCGCGGTCAACGAGTACTGGAAGCAGATCAACGGGACTGTGATGCTGCCCGGAACGAACCGTGCCGCTGACAGATTCGCCCGCGCGTCGTTCTACGTGGATGCGATACCGCAGACGGACGATCCGCGGTCCGCGTTGGCGTCGACGTTCAGTGTCATTCGCAATGTCTCGGTGCCGCTGGGTATTTCGACTCCAGACGAGCCCAACATCTCGTCGACCCGCTGGCGTACGGTGGTCGATCACAAACGCGCGCTCTATTTCTTCGAGTCTGCGATGACCCCGAATACGTTCTGGGTGGATGTGGCGTCGATGGATCTCGGGGAGGGGACGCCCGTCCGCAAGCTCGGGCTGGGCCCGAACGAGAGCACGGTCTACTCCGGAGACTCCACCGACCAGTTCGAACGGGCGGAGGCATTCACGTTCGCAGGAGCGTAGGGATTCGGGGACCCACGAAAACCCAATTGTGAAACTTCTTGACATTTCTACTCCGTTCAGATGAAACTTTGTTGCATATTCGGGTTTCGTCAACGGAGGACGGCATGGGCATCACAGTGCAGACACGGAACGATGGTGCGCAGCTCAAACGGCGCAGGGCGCTCGTCGCCGGCTCCGTCGGAAATTTCATCGAGTGGTACGAGTTCGGTGTGTACGGGTTCTTCGCGACGATCATCGCGTCGAACTTCTTCAGCGCCGACGGCTCCGGCGACCTCGAAAGCCTGATCAAGACCTACGCGTCGTTTGCGCTGGCCTTCTTCTTCCGCCCAGTGGGGGCCGCGCTGTTCGGCCGACTCGGTGACCGCATCGGCCGACGCCCCACCTTGGTGATCGTTCTTCTGCTGATGTCGGGTGCGACGACCCTGATCGGTGTGCTCCCCACCTACGAGAGCGTCGGAATTCTGGCACCGCTGCTCTTGACGGTTCTTCGGATCCTCCAGGGACTGTCGGCCGGAGGCGAGTTCGGCGGCGCGGTGTCGGTGATGACCGAGTTTGCGCCCCCGGGACGACGCGGACTGTACGGGTCGTGGCAATCGTTCACGGTCGCGCTCGGATTGCTCGCCGGTGCCGGAATCGCGGCGCTCCTCGCGACAGTTCTCGACTCCGGTCAGCTCAACGACTGGGGCTGGCGCATCCCGTTCCTCCTTGCACTTCCGATGGGCCTGGTCGCCCTGTGGCTCAGGCTCCGACTCGAAGAAACGCCGTCGTTCGAGCGTGCCCGCGCAGTCCAGTCCGAACCGACAGTTGATGCGGCGACGCCGGTAGTACAGCCGACCGTCGGCGAGACCGCCAGGGCGATTCTGCTCGGCATCGGTCGGTTGATGGGTTGGTCTGCGGCGGGTTACACGTTCCTCGTCGTGATGCCGACTTATCTTCAGAGTTCACTCAACGCGACATTCCATCAGGCACTGGTTGCTTCGGTACTTGCCAATGCCGGCTTCGCAGTGACGATTCCGCTTGCGGGCGGGCTCAGTGATCGCATCGGGAGACGCGCGGTCATGCTCACCGGCACGGTTTTGATCTTGGTCCTTGCGTTGCCGCTGCTCAACGTCCTGCAGAATGAGCAGACGTCTCTGACCGCCAAGGGATTTGCAGTGTTTGCCGCCGGCGCCGCAGTGGGACTTGTCGCCGGACCCGGACCCGCCATGCTCTCCGAGATGTTCCCCACCTCGGTCCGGTACACCGGATTGGGACTCGCATACTCCCTGTCCAACGCGGTCTTTTCGGGCTGCGCCGGTCTGATAATCACGTGGCTGATCAAGGAAACTTCCAATCTCGATATTCCGGCCTACTTCGTGATGGCAACGTGCGCCGTCAGCGCGATCGCTTTGAGTACCTTGCGAGGAAATGCCCACAAGCGGGCACTCGTCGACTGACCGCAGCTTGCCCGAATGCCGAAACGATCCGAGTAAGGGAAATTTCATGAGAGTCATCGGCCTGATGTCCGGTACTTCGTACGACGCTATCGATGCTGCCGCAGCAGATATCCGGATCGACGGGGACACTCTTGTGCTGACCCCACTGGGAATGGTCAGCGAACCATATTCCGGTGAGTTGCGGGCAGCGGTGGCCGCTGCGGTACCGCCTGCGTCCACCACTGTCGGTCAGATCTGCCAACTCGACACCGAGATCGGGCAGGCATTCGCGGCCGTGGCTGCGCGGGCGAACGCGGAACTGTGTGACGGCAGTGCGGAATTGATCTCCTCACATGGGCAGACGATGTTCCACTGGGTCGAAGGAGCGCAAGTAAAGGGCACTCTCCAACTCGGGCAGCCGGCCTGGATAGCCGAGAAGACCGGATGCACCGTCGTGTCAGACCTGCGCTCTCGCGACGTGGCGACGGGTGGACAGGGTGCACCATTGGTCAGCGCGTTCGACGTATTGTGGCTCAACGGAAGAACTTCGGGTTCCGTCGCGCTCAATCTCGGTGGCATCGCGAACGTCACTGCTCCGGGTGGCGGCGGTACGACGGCAGATGGTCCCGCAGTACCGATTGCCTTCGACACCGGCCCGGCAAATGCGCTGATCGACGCGGCGGTAAGCGAATTCACTGCGGGGGAGCAGTGGTTCGACCTCGGTGGCGCTCTGGGTGCAGCCGGCACGCCGAACGTCGATCTGCTCGCACATCTACTGAGCGAACCGTATTACACGCAGCCCGCTCCCAAGAGCACGGGCAAAGAATTGTTTCATCGGGACTATCTGCTCGCCGCTCTGCGGGGCTACGAGTCGTTGTCTCTGGCAGACATCGTCGCGACTCTGACTGCACTTACGGCCCGGACCGTCGCCGATTCCGTCAAAGCACTCGCGGCCACCGAAGTGGTGGTGTCAGGTGGTGGCACCAAGAACCCGACGTTGATGGCGATGCTCCGTGACGAACTGGGCGACATCGCGCTTGTCTCTTCGGACGAACTCGGAGTCACCTCCGACATCAAGGAAGCATTGGCTTTCGCGGTTCTCGGCTTCCTCACCGCACACGGATTGCCCGGCAGTATTGCTTCGTGCACCGGTGCGCGTCACGCCAGTGTGCTCGGATCTTTGACGCCAGGAAGCCGTGGGCTGCCTAGAATCACATCGGTGCCGTCAGCTCCGAAAACGATGCGAATCGAGGCGTTATGACTTTGGACCGGAGTGCTCCGGCGTCCGTCGACCTGCTTGCTCGTATTCGCGCATCACTGAGCAGCCTCTCACCTGCCGAGCTGCGGATCGCCGAAATCATCGAAGCCGACCCCAGCCTGGCGTCCACACTGACGGTCAACGATCTTGCCGAACGAGCGTCGACAAGCACGGCGACAGTGGTCCGCACAGCCAAAAGGCTCGGCTTCGAGGGGTATCCCCAGCTTCGTCTGGCATTGGCGGCCATCAGCGGTTCCGCGTCAAGTGATTCGATTCCACTCGGTGTGGACATCGTTGCCGCCGACTCTGCCAGTGAAGTCATGGCCAAACTCGCCGAGTTCGAATCCGAACAACTCAAGGGCACAGCACAATTGACTGACCCTGTTGCACTCGAAGCAGTGGTGTCGCGGATCCGATCCGCCCGCCGGGTCGAGGTGTACGGCATCGGCGCGTCAGGCATCGTCGCGCAAGACCTCACGTTGAAGCTCTCGCGTATCGACGTCAACTGCCGGGTTCATCTCGACCGAGACGCGGCGATGGTCAGCGCCAGTTTGCTCGGACCGGACGACATAGCAGTGGGAATCTCGCATTCCGGCGAGACTTCTGATGTGGTCGAACCGCTTGCCCTTGCCCGTCGTACCGGGGCGTCGACGGCCGCGATCACCGGCGGGGCGCGGTCGACGCTCGCTGTGCAGTCACACCACGTTCTACTCACTGCCGGTAGAGAATTCGGTTTCCGGTCGGCAGCAATGGCAAGCCGCACCGGCCAGCTGTTGGTAGTCGACACAATTTTTGCGATGGTCGCGCACTCGCTGCCGAGCGCCCTGTCTGCGCTGCAACGAAGTCATGATGCCATTGCTTCGAAGCGTCACTGACGAGGAGTCGTCGCTGTGATTACTGACGAGGAGTCGTCGTAGTGAAATTTGATCGAGGAGGACTCGCCACAATGCAATTGGACATGCTGTCTACCGAGAGACCGAACCCTCTCACCCGCGATCTCGACGTCATGTCGGTGTCGGATCTGCTGACGGTGATGAACCAGCAGGACGCAATCGTGGCCGACGCGGTCGCGGCGGTGTTACCGGCCATCGAAGCCGCAGTCGATTCGATCGTCACCGCTCGGGCACAAGGTGGTCGGCTGATCTACCTGGGAGCTGGGACCAGTGGGCGTCTGGGAGTGCTCGACGCGGTGGAATGCCCTCCGACTTTCGGGACCGATCCAGGCGAGGTGATCGGAATCATCGCCGGTGGCCCGGGAGCGTTTCTGAACGCCGTCGAGGGAGCAGAGGACGATCCGCGAGCGGCTGGGGCCGACCTCGACGCAATCTCGTTGAACGCCACGGACGTCGTGGTGGGTCTGGCGGCGAGTGGTCGTACTCCCTATGTCATCGGGGGACTCGACCATGCCCGCGCACTCGGCGCCGCAACAGTGGCGGTCTCGTGCAACCGAAATGCGGCAATGAGTTCGCACGCCGGAGTGGCCATCGAAGTGGAGACCGGCCCCGAGATCCTCACCGGATCGACGAGGCTCAAGGCCGGGACTGCACAGAAGATGGTGTGCAACATGCTTTCGACGGCAAGCATGGTCCGTTCCGGCAAGGCGTTTCACAACCTGATGGTCGACCTTCGGCCTACCAACGCCAAACTGGTCGATCGTGCAAACCGGATCGTCGCGGCAGCCACCGGAGTGGATACCGAGATCGCTTCGGAGACCATCGAGAATGCCGACGGTCATGTGAAGGCAGCGGTCGTCATGTTGTTGGCCGAATGCGACTTCGCCGAAGCAACCGAATTGTTGGATCGCGCTTCGGGTTCCGTACGCGAGGCCATCGTCGGAGCCGGCAAGAGCAGAGAGGAAGCCTGAATGGAAATCGTCATAGTTCCCAGTCCGGAAGACGGCGGGCGAATCGCTGCCGACATCGTTTGCGGCGCAATCGAAAAAGGAGCGCGGACGCTCGGCCTCGCGACGGGATCGTCACCGCTGCACACGTATCGGGAGCTGATCAAGCGGCATCGAGAATCGGGAGTGTCGTTCGCGGCGATGAGCGCGTATCTTCTCGACGAGTACGTAGGTCTCACGCCCGATCAGCCGCAGTCCTACGCGCACACCATCCGCACGGAACTCGTCGATCACCTCGACATCGACAATGCGCGAGTGTTCAGCCCCGATGGGGGAGCCGCGGATCCCAGTGAAGCTGCACGGCGTTACGACGCTGCCATCGTCGACAACGGTCCCATCGACGTGCAGATTCTCGGCATCGGTCTCAACGGGCACATCGGCTTCAACGAGCCGTCCTCCTCACTCACATCGCGTACCCGAGTGAAGACCTTGACCGAGAGGACCCGCGCCGACAACGCGCGGTTCTTCGCAGACCCAGCCGATGTGCCGCATCACGTGATCACGCAGGGTCTCGGAACCATCAGTGATGCAAAGCATCTTGTGCTGATTGCGGAGGGGGCGCGCAAAGCCCCCGCGGTCCGGGCTGCGATTGAAGGTCCGGTGTCGGCGTTCTGCCCGGCATCGGTACTTCAGTTGCATCCGCACGTGACAGTCGTCGTCGACGAGGCAGCGGCCGGTGAACTCCAACTAGCGGACTTCTACCGCTACACAACCGAGCACAAGCCGGCCGAGCAGGGTTACTGAAAAGCGGGTTACTGAAAAGCGGACTTGATCTCCAGCGCAGTTGAGGTCCTAGTCTCGGGGCATGATCAACGCTAGAGGTTCAGCGGTATCCCCGCCGGCGGCGCCCCGGATTTTCTCACCACCGCTCAGGGTCGCGATCGTCGGAGCGGGGCCGGCGGGAATCCACGCTGCCGGCGCTCTCGCTGAACTGGCTCCTGGCACCAAGATAGACATGTTCGAGCGTCTACCGACGCCGTACGGACTCGTGCGCTACGGTCTCGCCCCAGGGCACGCCGAGTCCGAAAAGTTCGTCGCTTCTCTGCACACCGTGCTGGTCGCCAGTGACTTCCGGCTGTTCTGCAACGTAGAGATCGGAAAGGACCTTTCCGTCGAGGACCTACGTTCTTCCTACGACGCGGTGATCATTGCAACCGGTGCGCCGCGGGATGCACTACTCGACATTCCAGGCGTCGAGCTTCCCGGTTCATTCGGGGCCGCCGATTTTGTCGGTTGGTACAACGATCACCCCGACGCCCCCCAACATTGGCCCTTGCACGCCGAGTCGGTGGCAGTGATCGGCGGCGGCAATGTCGCGCTCGATGTCACGCGGATGCTCCTCGTAGAGGCGCAATCGCTGCAGGCCACGGACGTCTCCGACGAAGTTCGGGAAGGGATCGCCGGCAGTCGCGTTCGTGAGGTACACATCTTTGTCCGGCGCGGACCCGCCGACGCTCGCTTCTCCCCGAACGAGTTGCGCGCTCTCGGTGAACTACCCGGCGTAGATGTTGTCGTCGATGCTGCCGATGTCGCGCCGGACCGGCATATCGAGCGGATGACAAAACAGTTGGTGCACACCCGACTGGCAGTCGAGACACTCCGTGGTTTCGCGGACACTGCACCTGCCGACCGAACTGCCCAGCGTCGAGTTCACCTGCACTTCTACCGAAAGCCCGTGGAGATTCTCGGTAACGGGAAAGTCGAGGCACTCCGCGTCGAGCGGACTGACCCCGACGGCTACGGTCACGTCACCGCTTCGGGTGTCTGTACCGACTATCCGGTTCAAGCTGTGTACCGGGCAATCGGATTTCTCGGCACGCCACTTGCCGGGGTGCCCTTCGATCACGGGCGCGGCATAGTTTCGCACCGGAGCGGCGCGGTGGTCGACGAGAGCGGTCTACCGATCGCGGGCTTGTTCGTGACCGGTTGGATGAAGCGCGGTGCCGCGGGGCTGATCGGTGCGGCGCGGCCAGACGCTCGCCAAACAGTCGAAACGATGCTGCGCCAACTTGATTCGTTCGGCGGGCGTCGGGTAGATCGCAACCGGATCGAGGAGGTCCTCGCGGCCGGCGATCTGTTTCCCGTCGATTGGGAAGGATGGCTTCGTATCGATGCCGCCGAGAAGGACCTCGGTGTCGAGCACGGACGTCCACGCGTCAAGATCGGTGACCGCGAAGAACTCGTTCGTATCGGCACGAAGTCGGCAGTTCACGCCGAATAGATTCGCTGGGGTCAGAGGTACCGCCGGGGTTACGCTGAAATGAGTCGCCTCGATTCATCGTGCTCGAGGTGCGGAGCAGAACTCATGAATGAACGTGGTGCGCAGGCCAGTGACGCGACAGTCGCGAGCGGGCCCCTGACCGAACGGGGCACCGTCACCGAGTTGCGCCTGTCCGCACTGCCGGTAGTACGCGGCGAATCGAACGATGCCGACGGTCTCGGGCGCCTGGTCGGGGACTGGGAGGCGGGACGAACCCCGTCCGACCTGAGTGAATATCTGCCCGATCCAGCCAAGATTCGTCGGGGCGCGCTGATCGAACTGGTCGGAATCGACATGGAGTACCGCTGGCTGAAGAATGACGGTCCGAAACGACTCACGGAGTATTGCGCCGAGTACCCGGAATTGCTCGAAGAGCCACTACCGGCCGAGCTTCTGTACGAGGAGTTCCGGCTGCGGAAGCAGGGCGGGGAGGACGTCGTAGCGGCCGAGTACCTCAGCGAGTTCCCTTTGCAGGCAGAGGGTTTCGAGCGGTTGTTCGACCGTGATTCGATGGCCGGCCGCGAAGACGTGATGATGTTGGGGCTCTCGGGTTTCGACGAGTTCGAGATCGGGCAGCGCCTCGATGATTTCGAACTGGTGTTGGAACTCGGGCACGGTGCATTCGCCCGAGTGTTCCTGGCACGGCAACTGTCGATGCAGCGGTGGGTTGCGTTGAAAATCTCGCGCAACGTCGGAGTCGAGCCGCAGACTCTCGCCCAACTCGACCATCCCAACATCGTTCGCGTCTTCGATCAACGGCTGCTCGAGGAACGCGCACTGCGAGTTCTGTTCATGGAATACGTGCCAGGCGGGACCTTGCTCGACGTGGTCAAACTTGTCCGCGTGACACCGCAGGCTCAGCGGTCCGGACAACTACTTCTCGACGCCATCGATCAGACCCTGGCGAAAAAGGGGGAGATGAAACCGAGCGAGACGAGTTTACGGAACGAGATCGCAGCGATGTCGTGGCCGGAGACCGTGGCCTGGATGGGAATGAGACTGGCCGACGCCCTCGAGTACGCGCGTGAGCACGGCGTACTACATCGGGACATCAAGCCGGCGAACGTACTTCTCAGTGTCGAAGGCATTCCCAAACTCGCTGACTTCAACGTCAGTTCGAGCGAGGAGGTCTCGACCGAGGACGCTGCCTGTTTTGTCGGAGGCTCGCTCGCCTACATGTCTCCAGAGCAGTTGGAGGCCTGTGCCGTGGGGTCTCCCGGCACACTCGACACCCGTAGCGACATCTATGCACTCGGTGTGATGCTGTGGGAACTCCTCACCGGGAGTAGGCCTTTCACGGACGACGGCACGGGGGAGAACCCACCGTCGCCCAAGAAGGCGCTCGAGGCACGTCGGCGTGGGGTGGATCCCGCGGCCGAGGCCCGGTTACCGGACGACTGCCCGCCGGCGCTGCGCCGAGTACTGGTGAAGTCTCTTTCGCCCGAGAGAGACGGAAGGTGGTCTGGCGGACGAAAGCTTGCCCGTCAGTTCGCACTGTGTCTGGACCGGTCTGCCCGGAACCTGGTGGACCCACCGGAAGGGAGCCCGCGTTCGACGTTGTGGAAGTGGGCACTGCCGATTCTTCTGGCCGCGATCGGAATTCCGAATCTCCTGGCGGCGGGCTACAACTACTACTACAACAAGATGCTGATCATTTCGGGACTCTCGCCCCAGGCTCAGCAGCACCTCGAGCAGGTTCATCTGGTCATCGGGGTGGCCGCGTTCTCACTCGGTGCCGCGGCGATCCTGTATTGGTGCCGGCTTGCGCTCACTGTGCCTCACGGACTGCGTCACGGTCAGACGTACAGCGCGGAGGTCTTGAACAAAGCCCGTACCGCGACGCTGAACGTCGGACACCGCGCGGTGGTGATCGCATTCGGTCTGTGGGTCCTGGCCGGTATCGCATATCCAGTTGCGTTGCAGATTGCCGCCGGAGGTATTCCGCAACGAGCATACGTGCACCTGATGTCGTCGCTGGCAGTGTGCGGCGCCGTCGCAGTCGCGTATCCGTTCTTCATCCTGACGTACTACTCGGTTCGATGTCTGTATCCGATCTTGTTGTCACACGGCGAGTTACGAAGCGACGACGGACGCGATATTCGCTCGTTGGGTCGGAGCAGCACGCGTTACCTCGCAGTCGCGGCGTCGGTTCCACTGGTGGGAATCGCGGGACTCAGTTTTGTCGGTTCCGGGGCCGGGGAGGAACTCAACGCAACCGTCCGTGCGCTGTGTCTGGGCGGGATCGCGGGCTTCATCGTTGTGTATCAACTGTTTCGACGGATCGAAAGTGATCTCCGAGCACTGCTGCGCGTTGTGTCTCTCGAGGTGTCGGCGTCTCCGTAATTGCCTGACAACCGCACCCGGGTTGGCCTATTTGGCAGTGCTCTTGCGCGGTCGGCTGCGACGAACTGCTTTGGTGGGCGGCGGAGACTTCTCTTCTGATTCTTCCTGAGGGTCGTCGCGCCAGTGAATCTCGATTTCTATCTCGACCTCGTTGCCGTCGACTTCGATCTCGAGTTCCCACCGAACCTGTTCCGGAACACTGATTTCGATCGAGTCCCCACCCGACCCCAGTTCCACTTCCGATCCACTGGCGAGGGCCTGGCCGAGGGCGATGAGTCGGTCGGCGACTTCCTGCCGTGAGAGTTGTGACTTCCTCTTGATCTCCAATTTGGGCACGATCACTCCTGACCTCGGCGGATTCTCCCCTTCACCGTAGTTGGAACAAACGGAAGATTGTTACCTTTGGACGATGTCGACCCGCTACCACGTCACCTCCGCCTTGAACCGTGCGTCGATCCAGCGGTATGGATTGGACTGGCGCCGAATGGGCTCGGCTCGCGGAATCGCAGGAAGTCTACGAGCAGAGCAGGAGGGATGCTTCCTCGCCAGCGACGAGGGCGAACGGGACTGGTTTGTCAGAATGAACAACACCGGCGGCGCGGTTGACGTATGGGAAGTCGACGGTATCGACGCTGCATCTCTTGTTCAGTCGCCGGAGGGGCACTACTACTTCCCCGGCGTCATCGCCGCCGCTGAACTGCGACTGGCGCAACAAGACCTACCCCCAGTTCATCTCCCATGATTCCCGGGCCCGTTCGTCCTGTTCGGAGCGCTGACGAATCGGTCGGCAAATCCGCGTAGGCGAGGATTTTCGCGAAAGTCTGGGTTCAGTCCAGAAGATTGCGCAATAGTGGAAAGGTGCCTTCGACGCCGGATTATGCAGCCCAACTGCGTAACGCTGAGCTTCGCGTGACTCGTCCCAGGGTCACGGTGCTCGAGGTTGTGCATGCACGCCCACACGCAGCCACCGAGACTGTCTTCGATGCTGTGCGGGCTGTTCTGCCGGGGGTGTCGCGGCAGGCGGTCTACGACGTGTTGCACGCTCTCACCGACGCCGGGCTGATCAGGCGGATCCAACCGTCCGGATCGGTGGCGCTGTACGAGTCTCGCGTCGGTGACAACCACCATCACGTCGTCTGCCGGTCCTGTGGGGTCGTTGCAGATGTCGACTGTGCAGTCGGAGAGGCACCGTGCTTGACGCCGTCAGCGCACAACGGCTTCGTCCTCGATGAAGCCGAGGTCATCTACTGGGGCCTGTGTGCCGACTGTTCGACAACTCAGAGTTTGCGATCACACCCGTGATCGAAGTCCGTTCTACTCGCTCATGGAGGGATTACCGTGTCCGATAGTTGCCCGGTTGCTCACGATGGAAACACCGCGAGCACCAGCGAAAGTGAAAACCCCGCGATCCCGTCTCCGACACCGACCGGGAATCGTCCGAGAACCAACCGGGACTGGTGGCCGAATCAGCCGGATCTCTCTGTCTTGCATTCACATTCGTCGAAGTCGAATCCCATGGGTGCCGACTTCGACTACGCCCAGGAATTCGCCAAACTCGATGTCGAGGCGCTCAAGCGCGACGTCATCGCGCTGATGACGGCGTCGCAGGATTGGTGGCCGGCCGACTACGGACACTACGGCGGACTCTTCGTGCGTATGAGCTGGCATGCTGCCGGCACCTATCGCATCGCAGACGGCCGCGGCGGTGGCGGTCAGGGCGCTCAGCGTTTCGCCCCGCTCAACAGTTGGCCGGACAACGCCAGCCTCGACAAGGCACGTCGCCTGCTCTGGCCGGTCAAGCAGAAGTATGGAAAGCAGGTTTCCTGGGCCGACCTGCTGGTGTTCGCAGGCAACTGCGCTCTGGAGTCGATGGGGTTCAAGACCTTCGGCTTCGGCTTCGGCCGAGAAGACATCTGGGAGCCCGAGGAGATCTACTGGGGTCCTGAGGACACCTGGCTCGGCGACGAGCGCTACAGCGGAGACCGTGAGCTGTCCGGACCGCTCGGCGCAGTTCAGATGGGCCTGATCTACGTCAATCCCGAAGGACCCAACGGACAACCGGACCCGGTAGCGGCCGCCCGCGACATCCGAGAAACCTTCGCTCGCATGGCGATGAACGACGTGGAAACGGCCGCGCTGATCGCCGGCGGCCACACCTTCGGCAAGACACACGGTGCCGGTCCGGCCGACCTCGTCGGACCCGAACCGGAAGGCGCACCCGTCGAGCAACAGGGACTGGGCTGGAAGAGCGCCTTCGGTACGGGCGTGGGTAAGGACGCGATCACCAGTGGTCTCGAGGTCGTGTGGACTCCCACTCCGACGAAGTGGGACAACACTTTCCTGGAGATTCTGTACGGATACGACTGGGAGCTGACCAAGAGCCCGGCGGGTGCGTGGCAGTGGATCCCGAAGGATGGCGCGGGGGCCGGCACGATCCCGGATCCGTTCGATTCGACGGCCGGACGTACTCCGACGATGCTGACCACCGACCTCTCCCTACGCCTGGATCCGACGTACGAGAAAATCACACGGCGTTGGCTCGATCATCCCGAAGAATTCGCTGAAGAGTTCGCCAAGGCTTGGTACAAGCTCCTGCATCGCGACATGGGACCGGTCACGCGTTACCTGGGACCGTGGGTTCCCGAACCGCAGTTGTGGCAGGACCCGGTTCCCTTGGCCGATGATCAACTGATCGGGGACGAGGACATCGCGATCCTCAAGAGTCGACTTCTCGATTCCGGGCTGTCCGTCTCACAGTTGGTGTCGACCGCGTGGGCGTCGGCTGCGAGCTTCCGCAGCACTGACATGCGCGGCGGCGCCAACGGTGCTCGAATTCGCCTGGAGCCGCAGAAGAACTGGGAAGTCAACGAGCCCGCAGCCCTCTCCGCGGTGCTTCAGACCATCGAGCGAGTTCAGCAGGAATTCAACCAGGCTGGTGGAGCCAAGGTTTCACTTGCCGACCTGATCGTTCTGGGTGGTACAGCGGCAGTCGAGCAGGCCGCGAAGAACGCCGGACAAGACATCACGGTCTCGTTCACGCCGGGACGTACGGATGCAACTCAGGAGCAGACAGACGTCGACTCGTTCGAGGTACTCGAACCCCGGGCCGACGGATTCCGGAACTACCTCAAGGGAGGGGAGAAGATTCCGGCAGAGATTCTGTTGGTCGACCGCGCGTACATGCTGTCGCTGACCCCGCCCGAGGTGACAGTTCTGGTCGGCGGACTTCGCGCGCTGAACGCGAACTTCGGCAAGACCGGCCACGGGGTGTTCACCGACCGTCCCGAGACGTTGACCAACGATTTCTTCGTCAACCTTCTCGACATGGGTACCGAGTGGAAGCCGTCGAAGACGGAAGAGAACGTCTACGACGGGGTTGATCGGGCGACTGGAGATCCGAAGTACACGGCAACTGCGGTCGACCTTGTTTTCGGATCGAATTCGCAACTGCGCGCACTCTCCGAGGTGTACGCCAGCGAAGACGCGAAGCAGAAGTTCGCCGAGGACTTCGCTGCCGCCTGGACCAAGGTGATGGACCTCGACAGGTTCGACGTCAACTGATTCAGCAGATTAGCCGACGGCGCCCCGCGAGCTTTGTTCTCGCGGGGCGCCGCCGTTTCCCGCACGATAGCGTGGTCATGTGGCCGATCAATTTGCGCTGGTACCAGCGGTGTACGTGATGTTTCGTCGAAGCAACCCGGCGCAACGGCCGGAGGTGCTGTTGCAGTTGCGTGAGGGCACCGGTTTCATGGACGGATACTGGGCTCACGCTGCTGCGGGACACGTCGAACTGGGGGAGTCGGCACTCGATGCGGCTGTCAGGGAGGCCGCGGAAGAACTTGGCGTGGAGCTGCTTTCCTCGGAACTGAAGCCACTCACCGTGTTGCATCGCCGACATGCGGAAGGGTCGACCCGGTGGATCATCGAGTGGACTTCTTCTACGAATGCCGCACGTGGTCGGGTGAACCACGCCGGATGGAGCCGTTGAAATCTGCAGATCTGCGGTGGTGGCCGGTTGACGAACTCCCGGAGAAGTTGGTCGACCACGAGCGTTTCGTGATCGAAGCCCACCACGCCGGTCAGCTCGCACCCATCCACAGTTACGGGTTCTGACCGAGCGAGGATCCAATTCAGGCTTCGCTCGCAACGATGACCGGGCAGTGAGCTTTTCGAATCATTGCACTGCTCGTGGTGCCGAGAGCGGTGTCGTCGAACGAACCTCGGCCGCGCCGGCCCACGACGAGAAGCCGTGCCTCGGTGGAGAGTTGTTCCAGAATGGCAACCGAGGGGCCGTCGTACTCGATCTGTCGGATGGTGACGCCGGGGTAGAGCGTGGCCCAACCTGACAGTTGCCACGTCAGCGGCGTCGAATGCTGGGGCGCGTGCCCGGCTGCGAAGTTTCGACTCAGCTCGGCCTCGGGCGGGGCGGCGTGCACGACGACCAGTTCGGTGCTCGCCGCCTCGGCTTCCTTGAATGCAATGGCCAGAGCGCTTTCGCTGTAGGCGCTTCCGTCCAAACCGACGACAACGGGAAGATCAGCCGTAGCCTGGCTTTCACACGAAGTTCCGACTGTTGCGAATGAACATGCCGGGGCGGGTGCAGTGAGATCGTCCTGTGGTGTGACGATCAACGGGTTGACGATCAAGGCAGCCTCGGACGTCAACGCGGTGAGGATTGCGGTGTTCTCCCCGGAGATCAGATCGGTCCGGATCCGAAGATCTGGCGACACCGACTCTGCGATCTGAATGGCTTCCATGAACAGGCCGGTCGGTGATGCCGAGGTATTCGGATCGCCAGTATTCGGAGCTACGAAAACTATTCGCATCCAGAGACTGTGGCGATGCGCGAACTCGGCCGCCCACGTGATCACGTCGGTGCGCAGCGGGGATCCATCGATGCACACGACGACCGCTCCGTCTGCGGACCACTCCGAGGTGAAGACGTCAGTCGAAAGTTGGGAGGTCATTCCGAGCTCCTCGCGTTATGTCTGTCGAAGGTTCTGCTGAATGCGAACTGGCTTGCAGGACAGTGCCGAACAGCAATCCTGCAACTACTATCGAGCAAGCGGCAGTTGTCAGTGGCAACCACACGAGCGTCGTGACTGCGAACATGAGGAAGAGCAACGGCATCAGGAGATGGCCGGGTTTCGCTCGGCGTTCAACCTGCTGACTTTCTGCCCAAGCTCGATACTTCGTGCCGTCATTCATGTCGTTTCACCTCTGTGCTTACCGTGGAAACCGGCTTGTGACCAAGCAGTCCGACGTGCGCCTCGTCGCGCATCCTCTCGACCATGTGGGGGTAGTGCAGTTCGAATGCAGGCCGCTCACTGCGGATTCGGGGGAGTTCGGTGAAGTTGTGTCGTGGTGGAGGGCAGGACGTCGCCCATTCGAGTGAGTTTCCGAATCCCCAGGGATCGTCGACCGTCACGATCCTGCCGTACCGATAGCTCTTGAAAACGTTCCAGATGAACGGAATCGTCGAGGCTCCGAGCACAAACGCGCCGACGGTCGAGATCGTGTTGAGAAGAGTGAAATTGTCAGACGGCAGGTAATCCGCGTACCGCCGAGGCATACCCTGAGCGCCGAGCCAATGCTGGACGAGAAATGTCGCGTGAAAGCCGATCAGAGTCAACCAGAAATGGATCTTGGCGAGCTTCTCGTCCAACATCCGGCCGGTCATTTTCGGGAACCAGAAATAGATTCCGGCGTATGTCGCGAACGCGATTGTTCCGAAGAGGACGTAGTGGAAATGCGCGACAACAAAGTACGAGTCGGTGACATGAAAGTCCAGGGGCGGGCTTGCGAGAATTACGCCGGAGAGTCCGCCGAACAGGAATGTGACCAGGAAGCCGACGGAGAACAGCATCGGCGATTCGAAAGTCAACTGCCCCTTCCACATCGTGCCGATCCAGTTGAAGAACTTGACTCCGGTGGGAACTGCGATCAAGAAGGTCATGAACGAGAAGTAGGGGAGGAGAACGGCGCCGGTTGCGTACATGTGGTGCGCCCACACAGCGATCGACAGAGCTGCAATTCCCAGTGTTGCGTAGACCAATCCGGTGTATCCGAAGATCGGCTTGCGGCTGAAGACAGGGAAGATCTCGGAGACTATGCCAAAGAACGGAAGCGCCAGAATGTAGACCTCGGGATGGCCGAAGAACCAGAACAGGTGCTGCCACAACATGACTCCACCTGTCGCGGGGTCGAACAAATGCGCTCCCAGGTGCCGGTCCACCCACAGCCCGATCAAGGCAGCAGCGAGCAGCGGAAAAACGAGGAGGATCAGCATGCTGGCGACCAGCGCATTCCACGTGAAGATCGGCATGCGGAACATCGTCATCCCGGGGGCCCGTAGGCAGACGATCGTCGAAACGATGTTGACTGCGCCGAGGATGGTGCCGACGCCGCCGAGAGTAAGCCCGATGATCCACAGGTCGGCACCCATACCGGGGGAGTGGAGTTCGCTGGTGAGTGGCACGTAAGCGGTCCAGCCGAAATCTGCTGCACCACCGGGTGTTACGAACCCGGCGGAGGCGATCAGGCCGCCGAAGAGATACAACCAGTAGCTGAACGCATTGAGCCGCGGGAAACACACGTCCGGCGAGCCGATCTGCAGCGGCATGAGGTAGTTGGCGAATCCGAAGAAGACCGGGGTCGCGTACAGCAAGAGCATGATCGTGCCGTGCATGGTGAACAACTGGTTGTACTGCTCGTTTGACAGGAATTGCATTCCCGGGACAGTCAATTCCATGCGCATGAGCAGCGCCATCAGTCCGCCGATCAGGAAGAAGGCAAACGATGTCACGATGTACATCAGCCCGATCATCTTGTGATCGGTGGTCCTCAGGATCTCGACCAGTTTCGAACCCTTCGGAGCGGTCCGGGGAGTTGCGCCGACGTGGATATCGACCTCGTCGACCGGCCGGGGCGCGAGATCAACCACGACGGCCGCCTGTGCGCATCGACGTGACGAAATACCGAGAATTCTTGGGACTGTGGAACATAAACGCAATGATCGCGGCGGCCACGACCTCGGACGAGGGGAAAAGGTCCCGAGGATCGGACAGGGCGGCATGGCGTAGATCACGTGGTCCGGTACGGTCGAAAGACAATTGTCCTTGCGGATGGAAAGCGAGTTGTCATGGCATGTCGTATCAGTGAATTGGTGCTCGGTTGCCGGGATCCTGAGGTTCTGGGGCGGTTCTGGTGCGAGGTCCTGGACTTCGTCGTGCTCGATCGAATGCACGACGGTTCTCTGGAGATCGGCCCGCGCGAAGGGTTCGGCGGTCCGCAGCCGACGATCATCCTCAGTCGCAGAGACGAACCGGAGAAGGGTAAGCCCCGCCTGCATATCGACGTCAACGCCACCGACCGCGATCAGGAAGCCGAACTGGAACGCCTATTGGGTCTTGGTGCGCGGCCGGCCGACATCGGCCAGACGGGGCAGGAACAATGGCATGTCCTGGCCGATCCAGAAGGTAACGAGTTCTGCCTGCTCAAGGCCCAACTGGATCCGCTCTGGCGCTCAACGGTGCTGGATTGACAACGGACTTCGCCTGGGGCTCAGCGGAACTCGCCACACTAATTCGGTGACGCCGTTCTCGCTGGTGATGTTGCTCGAGCCGCCGCACTGACGAGCGCGGGTCGCCAGGTTGTCGAGACCGTGGATTCTGGTTGCCTGGTCGATTCCCACACCGTCGTCGACGATGCTGATGACAAGATCTTCCGTTGCCCGGATGGTGACGTCGATGGCGTTGGCATGGGCGTGCCGCAGAGCATTGCTCAACCCTTCTCGCACAACGGCTTCGGCGTGCGGGGCGAGTCGAGCCGGGACGGAACTGTCGATGGTCCCCTCGAAAGTGACGCTGGGAGTGATCGACGAGTGACCGGACAGACCGTTGACGGCGTCGAGTAATCGGCGTCGCAGGCTTGTGGGAGTCGACATCTCACTCGTGTGGAGGTCGAAGACTGCGGTGCGGATTTCGCGGACCGTTCGATCGAGTTGATCAACGGAGTTGTCCAACACCGTGCGAATGGTTTCCTCGTCGCCGGGACGTTGCAATGCCCCCTGCAAACTCAATCCGGTGGCGAACAACTGCTGAATGACGTGGTCGTGAAGATCACGCGCGATTCGGTCTCGATCTTCGAGGACGTCGACCAGTCGCTCTTTTCGTTGCTGTTCGGCGAATTCGACAGTGACAGCGGCGATGTCGGCCATTGCCGTCAGCTGCTCGATCTCATCGACGCCCCACGGACGATCGCTGCGGCGTGACGCGAAGAGGACGCCGCCGCCGAACGAGGTTCCCGACAATGGGAGTGCGACGACGGATTCCTCGCTGGAAACATGCAGTGCCGGAACAGCACTGGCGCTGGGGGCGGAAATCGTTCGCCGGCTGCGGGCAGCTTCGTCGATCACGGTTCCGGAAAGATCGAGAACTGTGCCGTCCGAGACGGTCATCCCGCGAGTCCGGGATTCTGCGACGTGAACACCCGGCCCTTCGCCGAGGTCGTAGCGAACTATGCACACCAGATTGCCGTCGGTGAGACGGCGCGTCGTGCGAACCAGTTCGGCCAGTGTCTCGTCGCGAGATCCTCCACTGAGCAGGCGTGCGTTTACGGCGGCGACGGCCTTGAGCCACGCTTCCCGCGTTTGGGATTCCTCGAACAGACGCGCATTGTCGATGGCGATGCTCGCAGCGTTTGCCAGAATCTGGAGTACGGCCTCGTCACGGTCGTCGAATGCAGTCCGTTCCGAGCTGTCCGCGAGGTAGATGCTGCCGAACACCTCGCCCCTGACGAAGATCGGAACACCGAGAAACGTGTCCATCGGTGGGTGATTGGTTGGAAACCCCGCCGAGGACGGGTGTGAGGCGATTCGGTCGGTTCGAACCGGACAAGGTTCTTGAACGACCAGGCCCAGCAGTCCGTGACCTTCGGGAAGATGCCCGATCTTGGCAACCTGCCCCTGATTCAAACCGGAATGGATGAAGCGCGACAAGCGGCCGTCGGGAGACTTCACGCCGAGCGCACCGTAGTCCGCTTCGAGCACATGTCTTGCGACGTCGACTATCTGTTGCAGCGTTTCGTCGAGTTGGAGGGTGGACCCGACTGTCAATACGGCACTGAGCAGCTTGGGAATTGCAGTCGGGTTGAGGGCAGTCTGCTCTGCGTTTCCGGCGATGTCGCCGAAAAGGCTGAGCATGAGCGCGTCGCGGCTACCTGGCATGGTGTGTGCCTGTAGTGGCGGAGAATGGTGAACCGGACGGCGTCAGTAGGTGTGTGGTCGCCTGTCCCGATGGATCCGGGTAAGCAGTGCCCGCACGAAGCTTGGTCGCCAGAACTGCAGCCTGCGTTCGACGTTCGAGACCCAGTTTTTCGAGGATGCGTGAGACGTAGTTCTTGACTGTTTTCTCCGAGAGTTCCGCGTGCGTGCTGATCTCTCGATTGCTCAGCCCCTTGCCGATCAACTCGAAGATCAACAGTTCCTGATCGGTCAACAGTGCTGCCGCAGTGCCCGACTCCTGCTCGGATCGGATGCGCCGGACCAAACCGACCACCGCCTGAGTGTTCAACAGCGATTTGCCGGTGGCGACCGTATGGATCGCGGATACCAGGTCGTGGCCGCGGATGTTCTTGAGGACGAATCCGCGTGCGCCGGCGATCAGGGCGTCGAGTAGGGCGTCGTCGTCGGAGTACGACGTGAGCATCAACGTGGCCGCTTCCGGACAGGTCGACGCCAGTTCCCGGCACAGTTCCACACCGTTGCCGTCGGGAAGTCTGACGTCCATGACGACCACGTCGGGTCGGCATTCGGGTATTCCGTCCGAAGCTTCGCGAACACACGACGCCTCGCCCACAACGTTGAGTCCCGATACCTGATTCAACAGGTCTGCCAATCCACGACGGACGATCTCGTGGTCGTCGACCAGATAGATGCCGATCGTCACGGTGGTCACCTCTTCCAGCTCGCGCCTGCCATCGATGTTACCGGACGGTAATGTACTGGCAAGGACGGGTTGTTCGTCAAACGGTCGACAAAAAACCCGCGTCGAACGGTGCGAGACCGAGTGTCGATTGCACAGAGTCAAAGGTCCCGATCGCGACGAGATATGGATCACCGAGGTTCGGCTAGGCGATCAGTGTGAAGTGAATGTGATTGCGCCGGTGCCGTTTCGATCGTTTCAGTCCGTAGGCGCGAGTTCGACCGAAACGTAAACTCCCTTGCCTTTTCGATGTGCGAGGGCTTCGCCAGGACGATCGATACCGTCCAGTTGGAGAACGATGGGGCCTTGTTCCGGATAGAAATTGCGCCACCAGCTTTTCTTGTCCGGCATGGCAACTCCGATCGTCACATGGTCGCCTTTTCTTTTGTAGGACACGGGCGCGCTGAAGGTACGTCCCGATTTGCGGCCGACGTAGGTGATGACGGTCATTGAACGGCCGAGTAATTTGCCCACGATCGGAGCGCCGATCAGTGGTTGGACCACTACGTTGACGGCGGCGGATACACGTTGGAAAGTGTTCACAAGAAGCCCTTTCGCTTCGGATGCTGCACGGATTCGAACGCTGCACGGAAATGGTGCGTGCTGTAGTTCTATCCTGCTCGACGGTGATTGTCGCGTGGCAGAAATTGGTACAAACCGGTGCGCCGAAGCGAGTAGCGTGGGGGTACGTCGAGGGTCATTCGTATATGCGCGGTCAAGCCATGTCGTCCTCGACGCCAACCCGGTCTGTGGTCGAACGGCCGAGAACTGGAGCGCCTGTATGGCGTCGAACCCGTCCGATGTGTCGAATGCACCAGGGCAAGCCGAGTCGACAGACGCGGATCAGAAAACGCCGTCCATTTGCCCTGCGTGTCAGCACAGTATGGAATCCCACGATCCGCTCGGCGTTCGGTTCTGCGCAGTGACAGCCGGCCGCGGTCTCGATCGAAAGTGCATCTGCGCTGCCGATCGTGAGGAGATGCAGCACTATTCGCGATACTGAGCTTTCGGGCTGAACAGCGCCGGAGATCCTTCAATTCGCAACGACTGAACCGCTATTGACGGCGGTACAAACGCGGTCTAGATTAATCGAATCAAATTCGATTAATTGCGGAGGTGCTGGAAGTGGAGGCCGAACTTCTGTTCGTCGGAGGCACGATTCGTACGGGGGATTCGGCCCGCGGTGTCAGTGACGCATTGGCCGTTGCAGGCGGCAGAGTTGTTGCTTTGGGGGATGCGGCCAGGGCGTTGGAGTCGGCCCGTACGGAAGTTGTCGACTTGGCAGGGGGAGCGCTTCTACCGTCGTTCGGCGACGGCCATGTTCACCCGTTGATGGCTGGCCTGGAAATGCGCGGCGCCAAGATTCGTGATTGCGACAGCATCGACGAGGTGGTGCGGGAAGTGCGTCGCTGGGCGGACGCGAATCCGGACGCCGAGTGCATCTTCGGAGAGGGCGTCTCTCCCACTCTGGCGCCGGGCGGACTGTTCGACGCCCACTGGCTCGACGATGTAGTGCGGGACAGGCCGGTCGTCTTGCGCACGATGGACTATCACACCGCGTGGGTCAACAGCGCCGCGCTTCGGAGCGCCGGTCTGACGCGCGATACCCCGGATCCGGTCGGCGGGGAAATTGTGCGAACAGCTGACGGCGAGTTGCTGGGGACGCTGCGTGAATGGGGAGCGATCAACCCGGTACTGGCTCTTCTTCCCGAAGTGACACTTCACGACGGAGTCGATTCGCTTGCTGCGGCATCGAAAATGCTTGCGGCAGCGGGTATCACTTGGGTTCAGGATGCATGGACCGAGTTGGACGATGTCGAGATCTGGTTGGCCACCGCTGAAAGCGGGCGCCTGTCGACGCGAGTGAATCTTGCCTTCCGAGCAACACCTGAGAGCTGGAAAGCCGACCTACCGGCGTTTGTCGAGGCTCGGCAGAAAGTTGCAGAACGGGGCGGTGACACAGTCAGAGCCGAAACGGTGAAATTCTTCGCCGACGGTGTCATCGAGGCGGGCACGGCAGCGCTCCTTGCGCCGTACTCGGACTGCCCGCATTCGCACGGAATCAGTAACTGGACGACGGATGAACTCGGTCGGGTTGCAGCTGAAGTGGACCGGTTGGGCTTTCAGATCCATATCCATGCCATCGGTGATGCAGGTGTACGCATGGCGCTCGACGCGATCGAATACGTCGATCGCTGTAATGGCCCGCGTGATCGGCGCGCCACGATCGCGCATCTGCAATTGGTTGACGGCGACGACCTCGACCGGTTCGAATCATTGGGCGTGATTGCCAATTTCCAGCCGCTCTGGGCTCAGCTCGATCCTCTGATGACGGAACTGACCATTCCGCGTATCGGCGTCGACCGCGGTGAGCTGCAATATCGCATCGGAAGTCTCGCCGAGCGAGGCGCGCGAGTGGCATTCGGCAGCGATTGGCCCATCACGGCCCACGAACCGATCAAGGGAATTGCCACCGCAATTCACCGCCAGACGTCTGCAGGAGTTCCGAGCGAAGGATGGCTGCCTCGTGAACGCGTCGGCCTCGACTGGGCCCTCGCGACATATTCGGCCGGTATCGCCTATCAAGGGTTCGAAGAGAACTCGTGGGGTCGCCTCCTTCCGGGCATGCGAGCCGACATGATCCAGCTGCCCGTCGATCCCCGCCACCTTGCTTCGTCCAAGGAGCTCAGTGACCTGGTCGTGTCCCGAACCTGGTTGGCGGGTAAGCGCGTTCATTGACCTCCCGGCCGGATTCGCGACGGCTACTCGTGCACCTCATGCAAGAGGCGTCGAAAACCTGAAAGCAATGCCGTCCAGCCGAGTTCGAAGGCTTGCTCGGCCCTGGCCGGTCCCCTCGGTGCCGCGGCAAGTGCCCGAGTCAGGGCGTCGTCGGGTGTTGTCGCGTCCGCTTCGATCATGACCTCCGGTGCGGCCGCATCCAGTGCCGCTCCGAGCAGAAAATTCTCCGATGCAGTGATGACGGCCAAGATGTGGTCGTCCGGGAATCCCGCCTCGCACAGACCCGCAGCGGGAGCGCGGTACACCGACAGTGACGTGGGGTCGCGCACCGTCTCCGTGGCGAGGAGGCGGATGGAAGTGGGGTGGCGACTGAACGCGGCTCGATACGACCTCGCCCACTCGGAGAACGCTTCGTCCCATGGCAAGCGCTCAAACGACGACCCGTCGATTTCACGTACGACGCGATCACGAACCAGGTCTACGACCGCGGCGCGGCCCTTGGCGTGGTGATAGATCGACGAGACTTGAACATTCAGGTGTTTCGCCAGGTCAGGCATCGTGAAGTCGCCGTCGCGGTCGACTAGTTCCAGTGCAGCCTTTGCGATCCGTTCGCGGTCCAGGCGTGCGATACGAGGTCTACCCACGGTCCCACCTCTCTAATCGAAGTTGATTCGATTATGCCCTTGTGGCGCCGGTCACAAGGATCTATCATAATCGAAACTGATTCGATTAATCCGGTCGGTGATTCCCGTTCGTGTTTTCTCCTCGTCATGCCCCTTCCTTCACTGGAGAAGTGCCTCATGAAGAAATCTGAAACCTCGCCCACCGTGCAGCTGCAAGGAGGCGTCCTGGGCACTGCCGGGATCGTCTTCTTCGTCGTGGCCGCCGCGGCTCCATTGCTGGTGATGGCAGGGGTCGCGCCGCTGGCCTTGAACATTGCAGGCATCGGGGCTCCGGGCGGATACATCTTGGCGGGGCTCGCGTTGGGAGTGTTCGCAATCGGTTTCACTGCGATGAGCAAGTACATCCACAATGCAGGCGCCTTCTACGCCTACATTTCAGTTGGACTCGGGCCTCGCTGGGGGCTCGCCGCAGCAGTACTCGCGTTGGTGTCCTACAACGCTCTCGAGATCGGAATCTTCGGGGCTCTAGGATATTTCGCCCAAACCACTATGGCGGACCTGGTCGGGGTAGATCTGCCGTGGGGATTGTGGTCGCTGTTGGGTGTTGGATTGGTGTGGTTCCTCGGATCTCGATCGGTACACCTCGGGGCGCGATTTTTGATCCTTTTGCTGACCGCGGAGACAGGGATTCTGGTTCTGCTCGCAGGAGCGGTCCTCTTTCAAGGCGGAGCCGTCGGAATCGATGTCGAATCCTTTGCTCCTTCCAATGTTTTCAGTCCAGGCCTCGGCGGGGTGTTGACTCTGGCCTTCGCTGCGTTCATCGGATTCGAAGCCACCGCCCTGTATCGGGAGGAAGCTAAAGATCCCGCTCGGACGGTTCCGCGGGCAACGTACATTGCCGTCGCGTTCCTCGGACTCTTCTACGCATTCATGGTGTGGATCATCATTCAGGCGTACGGCCCGGATCAGGCTCTCGCGCTTGCTGCTTCCGATCCCGCCGGCATGTACTTCAACGCGATCGAGCAGTACGTCGGCGGTTGGGCGAGCACCTTGATGGAACTGTTGATCATCACGAGCATTTTCGCCAGTCTGCTCGCGTTCCACAACGCGATCACCCGCTACGTCTTTGCGCTCTCGCGTGAACGCGTGCTGCCCCGAGCGTTGGGCAAACTACATCCGGTCTACAAGTCGCCCTACGTTGCCAGCGCAGTCCAGAGTTTCCTCGCGATGGTGGTGATCGTCGTGTTCGTGATCATCGGCGCAGACCCGTACCTCGAACTCCTGCTGTGGGTGAACTCGCCAGGCATTGTCGGCATCGTCGTGCTTCAGGTCATGGCGGCCGCGGCTGTCATCGCATTCTTCTGGAAAGATCGCCGTGGGCATTCGGTGTGGAGAGTCTTGATCGCGCCCGCATCCGCTCTCCTGATGTTGGTCTACGCAACGTATTTGATCGTTGATCAGATGGAGCTGATCACTGCCGCCGGCACGGCAGTGAACGTGGTGCTCGTTGCCGTCACACCGGTCAGCTTGGCTGTCGGCTGGCTACTCGGCTCCCGACTCGAACGACGTGACCCGGCGCAGTTCGCACGGCTGGGAACTACCGACGTCGATGCCGGTCCTTCGGCCTGACTCGGCTTTTACTCCACCAGTGGTGTTCTCCTATTTGTTCGTCTTCGGGAGGCCAGGGGGATTGACCAGCGACTTGTCGACTGCCTCGTTGGTGATCTTCCACCGCTCGAGAACTTGCTCGTATGTGCCGTTTTCGATGAGATGATCTATCGCTTCGCTGATCGGTTGTACCAAGCCGTTGTCTTTCTTGACCAGTACACCGATCTGGCCCAACGCGGCCTCACCGGCCCCGGAGAACTGACCGATCACTTCGTTCTCGCCAGTCTGTGCAGCGTGAAACTGCGATGACGGGTTGGGGCCGAAGTAAGCATCGATTCGACCGGAAGACAGCGGCAGGTAGTAGTCAGTGGTCTTCTGGTACACGGTGATTTCAGCGGGAGCACGCCCGGCCGCGACGTTGTCCTCGTTCCACTTCACAAGCAATGCCTCCTGATTGGTGGCAGCGCCGACTCCGATCTTCAGTCCGGCGATGTCTTCCGGCTTCTCGAGTGAGAGATTCTTGTCCTTTCTGACTTCGAATGCGAGAGTATCGAGGCGGTACGTCGCGAAGTCGTACTTCTCTTTACGCTCTTCGGTGACCGTCACGTTGGAGATGAACGCATCTGCATCTCCCGAATCGATCCGCACTGAATTCTGGGCCCAATCCGCGACCTGAAGGTCGATTTTCAACCCGAGCACCTCTGCGATCAAATACGCGAAGTCGGTCTCGGAACCGATGACCGTCTTGTCGTCGTCGGCATAGAAGCGCAACGGCGGCGCGGTTCCAGCGTTGCCGGTGATTCGGATCGTGCCTCGGTCGCGGAACTCCTGAGGGACCTTCGCTGCGATCGAATCAACCTTGTCGGTACTGATGCGGTTCTGCTCGGCCGACAAGTTGATACCGGATGTTGTTGCACCGGAATGTTGCTCGGTCGATTCTTCATCTGGGCTTCCGCAAGCGGTGCCAAGGAGGGCAACTGTGGCCAGGGCAGAGATCAGAAGTGTCGCGGTGCGAGGACGGGTGAACATCGGGTTCCTTCCGAGAAAAGGGTTTGTCGAAGCAGGTTGTCGAGTTGAGGAAGTGTGAACTAGCTCTTCCACGCATCCACGAAGTCCACCGAGTAGAGATCGGCTTGGATGCGCAGGTCGTGAACCGCGGGAGTCGTCGCGTAGATCAACGAAGAGGCGTGCAACGGGATCGCCAGTGCCTGATCGGCAATCAGCTCCTGAATCTCCTTCAACACTTCGTTTCTCGCATCGATGTCAACGGTCTGAGATTGTTTGACCAGCAACGCATTCAGCTCGGGAGTCGAGGCGATGCCTTTGGTCGAGCCGAGAGTGGGACTGAACACCAGCAGTACGTCACCGTCGGCGCGCAAGCTCTGGAAGTAGATCGATTCCCACGTGCCGTCGGTTCTCGCGGCGTTGTCCTCGGCAGTCGAGCGAGGTTGCAAGTTCACCGTGACTCCGATGTCGCGCAGCTGAGATTGGATCAGTTCGAACTGCGATTGTGGGAGGTGGTTGCGGTAGGCCAATTCCACGGTCAGTTTCTCACCATCCTTGGTTCGGAATCCGTCACCGCCGACTGTCCATCCACTGGCGTCCAGCAGTGACTTCGCACCCGACGGATCATAGGTGTACTCGGACGAGAGATCGGTGTAGCCGGGCGCTTTCACAGACAGGATGCTGCGTGCTTTCTCGTCACTCGGTGTGTAGGTGGTGTCGATGATCTGTTGGGTATCGATGCCCTTCACCAAAGCACGCCGCACGTTCAGGTCCGCAAGTACCGGCGCGAACGTGGGGTTGAGCAAGAGCGAGTCGTTGATGCCGGCAGCAATGGACGGGATGACAGTGAGTCCGGCGCTTTGTGCGCGGTCGACGTCTGTGCTCGGAATGTCGATCGCGGCGTCCAGTTGTCCTGACGTCAAACCGCCGATTCGCACCGAGGATTCGGGGATCACCAAAAAGGTGATCGAATCCAGATATGCCTCTCCCTTGTTCTTGTTGAGTGAGGATCCCCAGTGGTACCCGTCCCGGCGGGCGAGTACGACCTTCGCGTTGGTCTCCAGTTCTTTCTGTACGAACGGACCAGAAGCGATAACGCCCTGGGCGCAGCGTTCTTCGGGCGTCTTCTTCAAGGATTCCGGTGCGATGATGGCGAGCGTGTCGGAGCGGGCGGCTTGAAGGAATCCTGCCGATGGTTCCGAGAAATCGAGTGCGACAGTCGAGGGGTCGAGTACCTCGGCCCCGATGAAGGTCGCGAGATGAGATTTTGCAGTGGTTGCGAAGCCGCTGTCTCCCAGTCTTTTCTGGCTCTCGAAGTTATCTGCCACGACCTGTGCATCCAGACGTTCGCCGTTGCTGAAGGTAACTCCGTCCTGGAGAGTGAAGACGAATCGTCGACCGTCGTTCTGGACCTCCCAGGACGTCGCCAACCAAGGCACGATCTCCCCGGTGTCGAGATTCTGGTCGACGAGTTTGTCGTAGAGGGGATGGAACGCCGTGGCGGTTTGACCGTTCAGGGTCTTGTCGATGCACGGTGGAAACGTATTGATGGCAAAGGTCAGATCGCCCCCGGACGCGGGCTCGGAGTCCGCGCTGGCAGTTGGTGTTGCAGTGCTGCAACCAGCCGCAACTGCAAGCGTCGACGCCAGGATGGCGACTCGGATCGGTGTGGATGAAAGCCGCGACGTCGTCATGGACTGAGTTCCGTTCATCGTGTGGAAGTGCGAGTGGAATCGAAGATGTTGGACCGCAAGGTCGTTCCGGTGTATTCGCGCCGGAACACGCCCCGATCTTGCAGAAGTGGCACAACGGAACTGGCGAAGTCGTCGAGCCCCCTGGGGAAGTGGGTAGCCGTCAGGATGAAACCGTCAGCTGCTCCCGATTCGAAGAGATGGGTCAACTCGTCCGCTATCTCTTGCGGCGAGCCGACAATCTCGGGAGTGAGATCGTTACGCGCGAACAACTGTGCGGCTTCGGCGATAGTGAGATCCTGGGCGTCGATCAGCCGCGCCAGACGACGCGACGGACCTTTTCCCTGATCGACGACGTCGTTGATCGGAGTTGTCGGATCGAACTGCGACAGATCGAGTCCGGCGGAGTGGGAGACCCACTCGATTGCTGCATCCGGATGGATCAGGGATCGCAGATACTCCTGCCGTTCCTTCGCGATGCTCGTCGTCTCGCCGACTATCGGTTGCACGGCGGCGACGAGGCGCACCGAATCAGGGTCGCGTCCAGCCTCTTCCGCGTAGCCGCGAATTGCCTGGCGCTTCGCTCGAAGATCTTCCTCCAACGGGTCGATCGCAAAGACCAGATCTGCCCACCGCCCACCGAACTCGCGCCCTCGCGCCGATTCACCTGCCTGGATGAAGACCGGGCGGCCCTGAGGTGATTGTGGCAAGGTGAGTGGACCCTGCACCGACAAGTATTTGCCCTTGTAGTCGGCCGCGTGAATCTTGCTTGTGTCTGCGTAGATTCCGCTGTCGCGATCGGCCAACACGGCGTCGCCGTCCCACGATGACCAGAGTGCGGTGGTCGCTTCGAGAACCTCGTCGCCGCGCTCGTACAGTTCTTCTCTCGGAAGCCGATCGACTTCGGGAAAGTTGTCGTTTGCCGGACCGGGCGCCGTCATCACGATGTTCCAGGCCGCGCGCCCACCGCTGAGTATGTCGAGGCTGCCCAGAGTTCGCGCCAGGTTGTACGGGCTGTTGAAGCTTGCCGAAAGGGTTACGCCGAGACCGATACGATTTGTTACGCCGGCCACCACTGCAGCCAACTGCGTCGGATCATGTTGAAAGCCGGTCAGCAGACCGTATTTGGTGTGGCCGTCGACGTAGTGCACACGCTCAGGTATCAGTACCAGGTCGAATTTCGCTCGTTCCGCGGCTTGCGCGTATCGCTCGTAGAGCGCTCTGTCCTCGAAGGCATTCTCCGAGTACGAATGTCGCCACATTCCGGCACTGTGCATACTCGGAAACACCATGTAGGCGCCGAGGATCATCTGTCGTGTCATCGCTGGTCCGGATTCCTTGGTGTGTGATGGATGTCAGTGGAGACGGGTCGTTCGGGGTCGGCGCTCCACCCCGACCACGACGCGACGTAGACCGCGGATCTGATGCCGACCGCTGCAAGCGCCAGTGCGTTGTGCGACGCGGCAACTCCGCCGACGCAATAGGACACGACGGTGCCACCACGCTCTATTCCGAACTGGTGGAAGTATTCTCGTAACTCGCGGTCGGGAAGTAGGAAGCCGTTGTCGTCGAGTAGGTCAGTTGCCGGCGCTGAGATAGATCCGGGGATGTGGCCGGCGCGGAAACTGCTCGATCCTCGGGCGTCGAGCAATCTGCCGGCCGATGCCGCGCGCAGGGCGCCTTCTGCGTCGGCGAGTGTCGTGCTAGCGGTGGAAGGTGGTACGGGCATCGAATCGTTTGTCGATATGGGTTTTCGGGATGAAGCCCATGCGGACGATCCGCCGTCCAAGTACCGCACTGAACGTCCCGCCCAGCGAAGCGTGAACCACGCGCGGGCCGCAAGCAGGGGGCAGTCCGAACTGTAGACCACGATGTGAGCATCGGCGGGTACTTTCAGATCGTTCAGTGTTCTTCCGAATGCGTCGAGATCTGGCAGCGGTCGATTCCCTTCAGTCCCGCCGCCACTGCTTTGAAAGTTGTTGATCGACAATGTGATGGACTGCGGCGCAGTAATGATTCCGGCTCCGCCCTCGCTGTTGTCTCGTACCACGTTGACGACGACGAGCGTCCGATCGGAACGAATGAGTTCGCGGAGTTCGGTTGCGGAAACAATGACTGCGCGACGCTCGATTCCCCCTGCTTCTGACATGAAAGATATTGTGTAACAATTGCTTCAGTCAAGAAAGAGATAAGATCGTGGCAATCTTTACTCATGGCGCCACGGCTGCCAGCACTTGTCCGGCATCGATGACATCTCCCACCGTTACTGTCACCGCCGAGACGATTCCGGGTGAGGAAGCACGAAGGGCAGTCTCCATCTTCATTGCTTCTACGACCGCGACGACATCACCTTCCGACACCCGCGTTCCAGTCTGCAGCACTGCCAGCACGGTTCCCGGCATCTTCGATGTGATCTCTCCGTCACTGAGATCGGAATCCTTTGCTGTATAGACTTTCTCGATTACCTTCACGGTCCAGCCACCAACGCACACCCATGTACCGGTGCCGACTCCGAGGCGTCCAGCGGTGGTTGTCAAACCATCGGCGACCAGGCTGAGTGTCACTTCGTCGGTTCCGCCCCTGACGACCACCGAAATGTTCCGGCCGTCGGCGGCGACAATCCAGTGGTTGCTTCGTTGTGAGATGACCGTGGTCGGCACGACGCGGCCGTCGGCAATGAGTTCGCGTCCGATCGGGTCGGATCCCACCTTGCGCAATGTCTCTCGATGTAGTCCGTGGGGGCCGGTCCATGACGACCCGGTGACCGGCGATTGTTCCTCGACGGAAGTCCACACCATCGCAACAGCAGCGGCGGTGGCCTGGAGCTCTGCAGAATCCGGGATCAACCGAGTGAGGTGCTCGTCGACGAAGGAAGTGTGAATGTCATCCGCGCGCACAGCCGGTGTCGCCAAGAGAAGTCGGAGGAAACCGATATTCGAGGTTCCACCGAAGTAACTGGAGTCGGCCAAAGCTCGGTCCAATGATTCCAGTGCGGTTGACCGAGTCGGACCGCTTGCTATGACCTTTGCGATCATCGGATCGTAGAACGGCGCAATGCTGCCGGCACCCTCGAAAGCACTGTCGATGCGAACCGTCGACGGCCAGGTTACGTCCACGGAATGTGAAGGTGCGGGCCGAAATCCGTTCGACGGATCCTCGGCGTAGATTCTGGCTTGCACCGCGAAACCCCGCAGCGCGATATCGCGCTGCTGTAACGGCAAACGGGCGCCGAGGGCGATGTCGAGTTGCAGTTCGACGAGATCGACGCCGGTCACTTCCTCGGTGACCGTGTGTTCGACTTGCAGGCGCGTGTTGACTTCGAGGAAGTAGTAGCGGTTTTCGGCGTCAACCAGAAATTCGACGGTTGCCGCATTCACGTAGCCGACGCCTCCGAGTAGTCGCAGAGCGTCGTGCTGCATGGCTCCCAGGACCGATTCGGGGACAGAACTTGCCGGTGCCTGCTCGATGATCTTCTGGTTCCGACGCTGTAGGGAGCATTCACGGGTGAAGAAGTGAACTCCTGTACCGAAGGAATCGAAGAGGACCTGAACTTCGATGTGACGCGGACGCTCCACCAGCGTTTCGATCATCAGGTCGCCGCGGCCGAAGTTCCTTTCGTTCAAACCGATTGCAGAGGTGATGACCTCTCGTGCGTCATCACCCGGATGTAGTCGAACCATCCCCTTGCCGCCGCCCCCGAACACCGGTTTCAGCAGCACCGGCACGTCGAGAGATCGAACGTGACCGAGGACGGTATCGGGATCGGCGCTTGCCTCGCCCCACGCGGTGAGAGTCGGGATGCCGGCGTCAGCGGCGGCCTTCTTCGCTCTTGCCTTGTCTCCGAGTAGAGCGATGGATTCAGCGGCAGGACCGACGAATGTCAGACCTGCAGCGACGACGGCTTCAGCGAAATCGGAGTCTTCGGAGAGAAATCCGTAACCCGGGTGCACGGCGTCGCAATCCGCGGCCAGCGCGGCCGCAATGATTTGATCCGAATTGGTGTAGGACTCCGAGGGGATGTCTCCGTCCAGAAGCACGGTGTGATCGGCGAGGCGATGCCACTGTGCGTGTGAATCGACGGGGGAGGAGATCGTCACTACCGACATGCCGAGACGACGGGCCGTGCGCGCGATGCGCGTGACGATTTCGCCCCGATTGGCGATGAGAAGTCGAGTCATGTTCTCACATCCTGAAGACGCCGAAGCGCGTAGTTCCGTGATTGCGGGGAAGCATGGACAGCGCGAGTGAAACCCAGGATCGCGTGTCGACCGGGTCGACGATCGCGTCCACCCATAGCCTGGATGCGACGTACACCGACTCGCCCTGCCGGTCGTAACCTTCGCGTATCGGCCGTTTGATTTCCTCGATTTCCTCTTCCGTGAGCGGAGTTCCGCGTGTGCGCGCAGATTCGATCTTCATCAATGCCATCACCGACGCTGCTTGCTCGGAACCGACCACGGTGGTCTTCGCGTTCGGCCACACGGCCATGAAGTCAGGACCTATCGAGCGTCCGCACATCGCGAGGTTTCCCGCCCCGTAGCTTCCGCCGATGACGATGCTGAGCTTGGGAACCCTGGCGCAAGCAACGGCATTGACCAGTTTCGCTCCGTGTTTGGCGATACCTTCCGCTTCGTACTGCTTCCCGACCATGAATCCGTTGACGTTGTGCAGGAACAACAATGGGATGTCTCGTTGTGAGCACAGTTCGACGAAGTTCGCGGCCTTGAGGGAGTCCTCCGAAAAGAGCACACCGTCGTTCATGATGACCCCGACGGTGTACCCCTCGATGTGGCCGGTCCCGCAGACGATGGTTCGGCCGTAATTCGCTCGGTACTCGACTAATTCGCTGGCATCGAGCAGGTGGGCCAGAACGTCGCGCGCGACGATCGGGGTTTTCGAGGAAGCCGGGATCACCGTGTCGAGCGATTCGGGGGAGTGAAGAGGTGGTCGCGGAGATCGTGACGGCGCCCGTACCTCCCGTCGATCACCGCGGGCGACGATGTCGGCGATCATGCTCAGAGCCTCGATGTCGTCGTTGGCGATGTGATCGACGACGCCGCTGATCACCCCGTGCACGTCGGCGCCGCCGAGCTCTTGCGGTTCGACGTCGACACCGGTTGCAGCCTTGACCAACTGAGGGCCGCCCAGATAGACGGTGCCGGTACCGCGGACGATGACGGTCTCGTCGCACATCGCTGGGATGTATGCACCTCCAGCCGTGCAGGAACCCATGACCGCTGCGATCTGAACGATGCCGTCCGCCGACATTTCGGCGATGTTCTTGAACATCTCGCCGAAATGGTGCTCGTCGGGGAAGATCTCGTCCTGCATCGGAAGGAAAACACCTCCGGAATCGACGAGATAGACACACGGCAGCCTCAGCCGACGAGCGACGAATTGCAATCGCAGTTGCTTTTTGACGGTCAGCGGGTAGTAGGTGCCGCCCTTGACGGTGGCGTCGTTCGCGAAGATGGCGCAGAGTGAGCCGCGGATGAGCCCTACGCCCGTGACCAGACCAGCCGACGGGAGTTGCTCGTCGTACACCTCGAATCCTGCCAGTTGTCCGATCTCGAAGAACGGGGACTGCACGTCGAGAAGAGCATCGATGCGTTCGCGAGCGGGCAATTTGCCGCGAGCCCGGTGCTTGGCGACCGACCGCTCGGGTGCCCCGTGAACGGACAAGTGTTGCGCGTCCGCAACTCGCTCGCGAATTTGCTTGTATGCCAGTAAGTTCTGCTCGCGGGTACCGGGGTCGAGTTGTGCGGTGCGTTCAATGACGGGCATGGGACGTACCTACTGTCGGTTCGGAGGAAGCTGTGCGGAGGGAGAATACGAGCGCAGTCGCTGCTGCAGTGATCAGTGCGACGATTGCCGACCACACGCGTTCATCGGATGCGAGAGGTCCGACTACAGAGGCGATGCCGGCAATCCCCTGCTGTACGAGTCCGCAGTACGCGACGGCGATGGCTCCGCCTTCAGCAAAATGCGTCACTGCTGATGCTGCCGAGTTCGGGAAGAGAAGTGATTGCCCAAATGTCAGTGCGATGTATCCGAGCAGGAAGACCGCGAGCAACGGCGTGGAACCGAGTGAGGGATACCAGCAGAGCATGAGGACGAGACCGGCAAGCAGCATGCACAGCGCACCTCGGCGCATCAACTTCTCTGAACCGACGGTTGTGGCCCTTCGATTGACGTAAAGCGCGCCGCTGAAGTAGGCGGTTCCGTAGAGGATTCCGAAGGCTCCGAATGCCCACGGTTGCAGGTCGAATCGATCGCTGAACAGGAAGGGGCTCGATTGCTGCACCAGCACTATCGCGCCGAAACCCAGGCCCCCCGCAATGGCTGGTTTGTAGAACTGGGGTGTCAGGACTATGGCATTCCACCGAACAACGCGTTCGTTGTTGTCGCGGACTGTGGTGTTCTCGGTCCTCAGTGCCACCGCAGCGAGTGCTGCTCCGAGTACTCCGAGCACGCCGAAGCCGGTTCGCCACGAGGTGAACGACGCGAGAGCGCCGCCGATCAGTTGACCACCGCCCAGAGCCACCACAAATGCCATCGACAACAGCGACAATCGACTAGCCAACTCCGAACCAGTGAACTTGTCCTTCACCATCATTCGCACGATGATGGCCGCACCCCCTGCTCCGATGCCTTGAACGATCCGGCCGATCAGTAGTACGGCGACGCTCTGGACCAAAGCCAATGCAACGCAGGCGATCACGAACAATACCAAGCTGGACAACAGTGCCGTCCTGCGTCCGAGTCGATCTGCCAACCGCCCCCACACGACCACCGGAAGTGCGGCACTGATCACGAAGAGTGTCACAGACCACTTCACCACGGAATCTTCGATGCCCAGATCCGTCGCGATCTTCGGCAGTGAAGGGAGGTAGATGGTCGTGGCCATTTGTGCTGTCAACACGACGGCACAAGCCAGAGGTGTCACTGCGACAGTGCGGTCGTCGCTCATTCCGTGACTCTTCGTAGGACGTCGGCGAAGCGCTCGATCGTTGCATGTGGAAGGTCCGCCCGAAGCATCAGTCTCAGCCCGGCTTTGCCCCGGCCGATGACAGGGAAGAAGACCGCCGATGTGTAGAAACCGCTAGCCAGCAGTTTCTGTGCTGCGGTGATGGTTTGTTCTTCCTCGTGGAGCGTGACGAAGCGGATCGGGAGTCCATCGCCCGATGCCGGCGTGTCGACGAGCGAATCGAACAGTTCGACAACCGTGCGGAGTTGCCGCTGCCGCTTGTCGACCTCTCCGCTGCGGTGGAGCTCCACGGACGCCGCAATAGCACCCAGCCCGGCTACGTTCACACGCTGCGACCACGTCAACGGGCCGCCGTAGCGAAGTGCGAGATCACGATTTCGACTGCCCCCGTTCCGACCGAGGGCGATCGCGCCGCCGGAAGCACCGAATCCCTTGTTCAGTGATGTCAGCAAGAATGTTCGATCATTGAGGCTGCCGATGAGATCCAGGACCGCGCCACGCCCGTTGTGTCCGATGACCGAGGTGCTGTGCGCCTCGTCGAGAACGAGAATCAGTCCGTATTTGGCCTGTAATGCAAACAGTTCGTTCAGCGGCGCCTTCCCGCCTGTGCTGTAGACGGTGTCCGCCACGTATGCCACCTGAGAATTTGTTCGGCAAAGACTTTCGAGTTCATCGACGTCGTCGTGCCGAATGGTCACGATCGTCGTTTCGTCGGCGACGCTCGCCTTCATGGCATTGAGGCAGAAGTGTGCGTTCTTGTCGAACACCATGAGGGGAGGTTCACCGCCGGTGAGCAACCCGGACGCAACGAGGGGGAGCAAACTCCACGCAGCGTTTGCGGCGGATCCGAGGGTGAGCACATGTGCGTCAAGCAGTTCGCTCAACGCGGCCTCTGTGTCGTCGAGAAGGCTGGAGTGGACTCTCATCCGCGAGATGGAACTGTTCAACGTTCGTTCGCGCTCGAGAGCGGCGATCGCACCCGAACGAATTCGGTCGTCGGTGTCGAGCCCCAGATACGAGTACGTGGAGAAGTTCTCGAATTCGTATCCTTGGATCGTCCGGTGTTCGAAACCTGCGACGCGATCGGCGGTGATATCGGCCAGACCCTCACTGACTGCGCGATCCCAGAATGGGTTGCTCAAATCAGCAGCACGCCTGAGGTTGGAGTACAGATTCCTATCTTTCAAGCTCTCGGCAACCGTCATTTCGCGGCTGGTCCCTTCACTGGATTCGATAGCGGAATTACTGCGTTGATGCACTGAGATGCATCATCGTCAGTTGACATCGCTCATTGAGAACGAAAGACAATTCGATGTCAAGCATTACGGATTCGAGACGCCGAGAAAAAGGAAGAAACCCCATGGTTTGGAACTAGTTGAATCTGTAACTTAAGGCGTTGTTGCACTTCAGTGACGGTGATGATTTATCACGATTTCCCGTGATAAATCGGATAATGTCGTGAGTCACAGGCTTGTGTGCGCATCCACGTGATGTCCGAAGAATATTATGATCCGCATGCGTCAAAGGGTTGGCAGGGAAGCGATAAGGCTTCTGTCTGATATTTTTCGAGGATCTCGTGGAGGT
Source organism: Rhodococcus sp. 5A-K4 (assembly GCF_046097995.1). Taxonomy (NCBI): domain Bacteria; kingdom Bacillati; phylum Actinomycetota; class Actinomycetes; order Mycobacteriales; family Nocardiaceae; genus Rhodococcus; species Rhodococcus sp. 5A-K4. Next base: position 27,615 of record NZ_JBJURM010000033.1, on the reverse strand, counting down.
TCGGCAATCAGGCAATTAGGCGATCGTGTATCTGGAATCGATTTTCTTCTTAATGAATTTCAAGACGTGTTAGGTCCGCTTATCGAATTCTTTACTCGTTGGATGGATGATCCGGCAATGATTCATTCTCGTCGCGACCACTTGCCGCGCAGAAGCATCAGTGCGGTAAGGGTGAGGCCCCATCCGATCGTGGACAGTGCGACGCCCACGCCTGCCTGTCCGGTGGCATCAGTACTGGCGTCGATACTGAATGCTGTGGTGAATCCCGCAGCCGTGCCGGCAGCTGCAGTCAGGCCGCCTGCCTTCATCCATTGCGACCGATGTGCGGAAACGAAACACGCGAGGATCACCGTTAATCCGCAGGCAAACACCTGCCAGGGAGGAAACTGCGTCGGGGCAGGCAGGCCGGGGCCGCGGAATCCGCCTTTGTAGTCGGCTGACCAGCTGAGCCAGCCCACACAAGACAGAAAGCCCAGCGCAAAGGCCAACAGGCCGGTGCGCCACAGTCCGAGTGGGCCCGATCCCGTGCGCCCGGCGTCGAGGGCGGTCGTGGAGTGCTCCACGCCAGTTCGTTCCGAACGCCAGATTGTCCAGATGATGCTTGCGCCGATAGTTGTGGGTACGCCGACGAAGATGAATGCAATCCAGAGAAACTGCGGCCAGGAAAACTCGAGATCGACAGTCATGATCGGAGTATGCGCGAACTTCGAATCCTGTGCGCCCATCTACCGATCTGGCGAGTTGCGGGTCAGCCTTCCTCGACCTTCTCCACATGTGTACTTGCCGGGTCCAGGTCGATATTCCGTGCGTTGATCAGTCGAAGCCTGGGCACCGGATCGCCCGTGGTGTCGTCGATCAAGATCGAGTGTGGCTCACCGTCATCGAAGGCGTGGCGCTCTCCCCATTGCCGCAGGCTCGTGATCACGATGAACAGATCCATACCGCGTCCGGTCAGGATGTACTCGTTGCGGGTCCCTTGTTCGTTCGGTCGGACTTCGAAAATTCCTTGCTCGACAAGGGTTTTCAGCCTGTCCGTCAAGATATTCTTTGCGATGCCCAGGTTTCGCTGAAACTGACTGAACCTCGACGACCCGTCGAAGGCGTCTCGCACGATCAACAGCGACCATCTGTCGCCGATGATGTCGGCCGCTCGGGCCGTCGGGCAGTGCGGGTCCGTCCATTGCGTGCGATCAGGCATCGGGTTCCTCATTGGTTGCGTTTTGAAACTGTATTGACATAGTCTTCAAATGGTATCAAAACGCAACCAAATTGAGGTGGAAGTGACTGCACGTCAATCTGTCGAGAACGCACGGGACAAGTTCAAAATGCCTCGTGGACTTCGCCTGTTGCTCGCGGTGCTCTGCGGTGTCTCGGTAGCCAATATCTACTACGCACAGCCGCTCCTCGGGCAAATCGGTTCAGATCTTTCCATCCCTCCGGCCGGCCTCGGCTTCGTAGTCGCACTCGCCCAAATGGGTTACGTGGTGGGGTTGATCGTGTTGGTGCCACTGAGCGATCTCGTGAATCGCAAAAAATTGATCGCAATCCAGATCGTCTCTGCTGCAACAGGAACGATGCTTGTTGCTCTTGCAGCCACGAATCTGCAACTGCTGATCGGGATGGCTGTCGCAGGCACGTTCTCGGTCGTCGTTCAAGTCGTAGTCGCCTACGCTGCGGCAATCAGCGACCCAGATGAGCGGGGCGCAAACATCGGTGTGATCACCAGCGGCGTTGTCGTCGGCATCATCCTCGCTCGGACTGTCGCCGGCGCAGTTGCGGATCTGGCAGGCTGGCGGGCTGTCTACGCGGGATCCACCTTGATTTCGGTCCTGATCGCGGCGCTCGCGTTGACGATGCTGCCGAAAGACCCTCGTTCGCAATCGGATCGGGGTTCGTACGTGGGTGCAATGGGATCGGTCGTGACATTGACTCTTACGAACCGACTATTTCGCACGAGGGCTCTGATCACCCTGTTCCTGTTCGCGTCCTTCGGTGCGCTCTGGAGCGGTATGGCATTACCACTGAGCGAGGAGCCATGGCGATTGTCGACCACACAGATCGGGCTCTTCGGAATCGCCGGATTGGTCGGAGCATTGGGCGCGATCGGTGCCGGACGTTGGGCCGATCAAGGCAAAGCCCAACGCGTCACCGGGGCGTCGTTGGTCGTTCTCTTGCTGTCGTGGGTTTTCAACGCGCAGGCGACGCACTCGCTGGTGTTACTCGTAGTCGGTGTTGTTGCTTTGGACTTCGCCGTGCAGGCTGTTCATGTCTCGAGCCAGAACCTGATCGTCGCGGATGAACCGGAATCGGCCGGGCGGACCATCGGTAGTTACATGGTGTTCTATTCGTTGGGCAGCGCGGCTGGGGCGGTTTCCACCACTATGGTTTTCGACGCGGCAGGGTGGGGCGCTGCAAGTATTCTCGGCGGCGCCTACGCGTTTGCAGCCTTGATCGTGTGGACGGTCGATCGATTGCGGACCCGCAACACCCTAGGGAGTTGGGAGCCACGTCCTGGCCGCGACGACCAAGGCGTTCACACCGATGGTCAGGGTCGGCTCGATCACGGGAGCGTAGTGCGGGGAGTGGTTCGACGGCACGGTTCGCAAAGCCGGATCGGTCATGTCACCTGTCGTGAACAGTGAAGGGTCGGTACCGCCCAACAACCAGTACGACAGTGGCGCACCGGCACTGGTCGCGAGAATGCCGACGTCTTCACTACCTGCTCCTGCGCCGGGATCGAGAATCTTGTTCGTCCCCAACCATTCGGCGAAGGCATCGAGTGTCTTGTCCAGCGCCGCCGGGTCGTTGACGACGATCGGAAAGTGCTCCGTCTCGGTGATGGTCGGTGGAGTGGGAGCGCCGGCGGTGGCCGCTTCGCCCTGGACGATGCGGTCGACGCTGTCCAGGATGCGCTGACGCACAACTGCGTCGTAGCTGCGGATGTTGAGTTGCAGTTCTGCTTCGCCGGGAATGACGTTGGCGGCATCTCCAGCATGGATGGAGCCGACGGTGAGGACAGCTGTTGCAGTACTCGGAACCTCGCGTGAGATGACAGTTTGCAAACGCAACACGGTTTCGGCTGCCATGACCACGGGATCGACCGAGTTCTCCGGCATAGATCCGTGGGCGCCCTTTCCGACCAGTCTCACACGAAGTGAGTCCGATCCCGCATACGAGGGGCCGGCGTGCCCGGCGATCGTGCCTGCCGGTAGCGGCGATACGTGTTGGCCGAGAACGATGTCGGGCTTCGGGAATCGCTCGAACAGTCCGTCGTCGACCATGGCTTGCGCACCCGCGCCAAGTTCCTCCGCCGGTTGGAAGACGAGGACAAGAGTGCCGGACCAGGTCGTCGTGTCCTGCGAGAGGATCCGGGCTGCACCGAGTAAGCAGGTCGTATGCAGGTCATGGCCGCACGCGTGGCTGACCGAGACGGTCTTCCCCTGATCGTCGGTCGTTGTCACGGTGCTGGCGTAGTCCAATCCGGTTTCTTCCCGAACCGGGAGGGCGTCCATGTCCGCACGCAGCAGCGCTGTGGGGCCCGCTCCGTTCTTCAGGACTCCGACGACTCCGGTTGTCCCGACGCCGGTAGTCGTGTCGAATCTCAGTGCTGTCAAATGTCCTTCCACCAGACTGGATGTTCGATGCTCGTGAAATCCAAGTTCCGGGTTGCCGTGGAGGTCTTTGTACAGGTCGATCAAATCCAGATCCACTGCGATCGTTTCGTGCACTGACGAGGTCATGAGAGTCCTCTCGGTAGCGTCTTTTCAGGCTAACCGGGATGACGGGTCGGTAAACAGGACCTTAGGCCCCACCGCGTCCGCGATGCGGAGTTCTGGTGCTACGGCACGTAGAACGATGCGACACCTGGGGTGATGATGGATCCGGCCACAGACGTCACGGCGACAGCGACTTGACCGGTCCCGGTCTGCACGATCGCCCCTGCCGGGACTCCGTTCAGGCCGTCCGAGAGACGAGCGGAGCCGGAGACCCCGGTCGAAAGGTTCAGCCAGCGCACTTCGGACGAGAGCAGGCATCCCCAGCGGTCTTCCTTGCCCCCGGTGATCGTCACCGTGCCGGGTAGTTCGCCGACTACAGCTACGCAGCGGACCGCCGGCGCATCGAAGCTGCCGTTCGGGTTGCCGTACGGCGCAGGGTTGATCTGGAATGGAATGGTCACCGCAGCGGATGCGAGCGCTACCGACGTCAGAGCCGACGTGATCACGACGGATGTGCAGACGCTCAGTCGGCGAACGAGATTCATCACGGAGGCCTCCAGCCATATCCAGGCGATTTGCTTATTCCCCGACATAACGTCTTGGTCGTAACTTCCCTTCTTGCACCGCCGCATTGAAGACGACAGCCTCACCATATCCGGTTGCACAGGAGAATTCAGGTACTCGTCGCTATTCGATACCTGTAGCGGCCTCAGATGCCGTCCGTCGAACCGCTCGAGGGGATCAGAACGCGCGGATTCAAGATGTTGTTGGGGTCGACAGCGTTCTTGATGGTCCTGTTCAGTTTGCTGACGACGGGATCGAGCGAGTTCGACAAGCGATCTCGTTTATCTTGTCCTACACCATATTCTGTTGCTGCGAATCCGCCCAGAGTGCTCACGAGTTGATAGATTTCTTGTCGCGCCGCGGAGGCGGATTCAGCGGCGGCCACGTCTCCGACGGGGTAGTTGAGGACTGGGTGCGTGAGCTCGTCGGCGGCGTGGGTGTAGCTGACGATGGTGGTGCTGTAGCGCTTCGCGATGTCGGCTATACCGTCGGTGAGCTCGGGGAGTCTGTCGATGGGTACCGCGACGTCGTCGCCGATGACCACCCCTTTCTGCTCGAAGGCTTCGTAAACGGCATAGCGGGGGCGGATGAACAGTTCGCCTTCGTGAGGGTCGTCGGTAGCGTATGTAGCTGTGGCTCGATGCTTTTCGCAGAGAGTGCTCATCAATTTCATCTCTGTCTCTGCGCCGTTACCGGCGTCGGATCGCCCGATCAGGAGTGCTCCGGCATCGGTGTCCAGTTCCATGTTGAGGAATTCTTCCGCCACCTTGATGGCTGCGTTGTCGAGGATTTCGAGTTCTGAAGGGCGTATTGAACTTGTGATATCTCGGGCAGCGGCAACTGCGTCGGCCATGAGTGGAAAGAAGGCCACCAATGTGTGGGGAGTCGGAGGCTGAGGGATGAGTCGCAGCGTCAGTTCGGTTATCACACCGAGCGTTCCTTCACTGCCGACGAATAGCTTGGTCAATGCAAGCCCTGGGGTGTCTTTGATCCGTTTTCCGCCCAGTTCGGCGACGGATCCATCAGGCAGCACAACCGTCATACCCAGGATGTAATCACTGGTGACGCCGTATTTTATGCTGCACGGTCCGCCTGCGTTGGTGGCGGCATTACCGCCGATGGAACAGATTTCATAGGACGACGGGTCTGGTGGATAGTACAAACCTTCGCGCGCGGCAACAGCCTTGACGTCATTGGTGATTGCCCCTGGTTCGACGATCGCGGTTCGTGACGAGACGTCCACTCGAATAGATTTCATTCGCTCGAGGCTGAGGGTGATAGCGCCGTCGACGGCGGTGGATCCGCCGACGACGCTCGTGCCGGCGCCCCGTGGAATGACCGGGACATTGTGACTGTTGGCGAAGCGCAAGGTCTCCTGGACATCTGCCGTCGTCGAAGCACGTACGACGGCGATCGGAGTGCCGGCTGCGGGATCGAAACTCCAGTCCTGCCGATAGGACTGGAGTAGATCTGGATCTGTGATCATCGCACCCGGCGACAATCGTCGGGCGAGCGTGTTCAAAGCGTCGACATTGACCATGATCTGGCTTCAGCCTTCCGATCCGAGATGTGAAACTCATTGTGTCCAAGGCATGTCCGTGGACCTAAGAGCTGAAAGTTAGTATCTCGAGTGCGGTTGAGATCCACCGAATGTGGCGTACGTCATATGTTGCTGAGGTCGGTCAGTACCTGATCGAAGGCACCGGTACGTCCAGGTGTCACTACCTTCTGAAACAGTGTCAGGACACATTCGTCAAGGGTGTCCGTTGCCGTGAGGGTTCTTCTGGTGACGATACTTCTACCGGACCATCGCCCACGTTCCATGTGAGCCAATGCGATTCCGTCACGTCGGGCTGTTGCCTTTCGGCCCGATGAATGAACGAAGAGGTATCTTCTGCCCGCGATATCGACTTCGCACAGCTTGTTCTTGCGGCGCATGGCCTTGGGTCTCTGGTCGATCAGAGTCCCGATCGTTCCGTCGGACAATCGAAGTGATGCAGGTCGGCCTTTGCGGAATGTGAGCCTTGGTCGATCCTGCTCGGCTGTTGACGATTTCCTCTTCCGCCCGCCGGAAACGCTCTCCAATTCGTCGTCGGGTGCGGGAATCAGTTCGCCTTGGACGCTCCCCGACGGATCGAATATCGATACGGCCGAACCACCTTCGGCAAGGTTCACGAACCAGCCGGTCTCTGTAGGGGTGTTCCATTTCATGTAGATGATTATTCTTCATCGGTGCCGAGGAACGTCAGCAGATAGTCCGAGACGAGGATCGCAGTTGTCGGGAAAGACCTCGACGGACTCGAGCACCAAATCGCGCAGTGCATCGATCACTTCGCCTCGTGACTGAGCTTCTTCGCTGAATTCGTTGACAATCGCTTCGACAGCCAGACGATGAAGAGCCTCGTGCTGGTCGAAGACGTGGCGTAGGCGGGGCATCATGCCGCGTACGGTGTCAGGCTCGAGTGAGTGGGCGATAAATCCGACGGCTCGCCCGTCGAGGTTGCAGGTCAGGCTGTAGTAGTCCTCGTCCAATCGCTCACCGTCGGACAAGATGTAGTGCCCGCGGACAAGGGTGCCGAGCGCTTCGTCAGTGATGCCGAAGCCGGAGTCTGTCGTCACGAGAGCAGCCTAAAGGTCGACGAGGGCAAGGCGTAGTTCTACTGAGACGGCCACAACGTCCGAAGCGTGGCAGGAGCTGTTTTTCGCCAATCCACTCGCAATGTCCCGCTGACTGGGCATCCGGAACCTTCTGCGCCGCGACTGCCTTAGCGTTCTACGTCGATAACCACGTGAAGGGATTTGTTCAATGGCTAAGAATCAGGCACCCCCCGCGACACAAGCCAAGGACATCGTTGTCGATCTATTGGTGATCGGGTCCGGTACCGGCATGGCTGCCGCTCTCACCGCGAACGAACTCGGCTTGTCCACGCTGATCGTGGAGAAGACGCAGTACGTCGGCGGTTCGACGGCGCGGTCCGGTGGGGCGTTCTGGATGCCTGCCAACCCGATCTTGGCGAAAGCCGGTGCGGGCGACACCGTTGAGCGAGCGAAGACATACGTGCGTTCGGTGGTCGGTGATACTGCCCCTGCCCAACGAGGAGAAGCATTCGTCGACAACGGTGCGGCCACTGTCGACATGCTCTACCGCACGACGCCCATGAAGTTCTTCTGGGCCAAGGAATACTCCGATTACCACCCCGAACTGCCGGGCGGTAGCGCCGCCGGACGTACCTGCGAGTGCCTGCCGTTCGACGCGTCGGTACTGGGAGCGGAACGCGGTCGCCTGCGCCCAGGTTTGATGGAAGCCGGACTGCCGATGCCGGTGACGGGTGCGGATTACAAGTGGATGAACCTGATGGTGAAGAAGCCGAGCAAGGCTTTTCCCCGCATCATCCGCCGCCTGGCGCAAGGCGTTTACGGCAAGTACGTCCTCAAGCGTGAATACATCGCGGGCGGTCAGGCGCTCGCCGCCGGACTGTTCGCCGGTGTGGTCCAGGCCGGTATCCCGGTGTGGACGGAAACGTCGTTGGTTCGGCTCATCACCGAAGATGGCCGCGTAACGGGTGCAGTTGTGGTGCAAGACGGACGTGAAGTGACGGTGACCGCTCGGCGCGGTGTCGTCCTGGCAGCCGGCGGGTTCGACCACAACATGGAGTGGCGCCACAAGTACCAGTCGGAGAGCCTCGGTGAGCATGAGAGCCTGGGCGCAGAGGGCAACACCGGCGAAGCGATCGAGGCAGCACAAGAGCTCGGTGCAGGTATCGGATCGATGGATCAGTCCTGGTGGTTCCCCGCGGTGGCAAGCATCAAGGGCCGCCCGCCGATGGTGATGCTCGCAGAGCGTGCGCTGCCCGGCTCTTTCATCGTCGACCAGACCGGTCGTCGATTCGTGAACGAGGCGACGGACTACATGTCGTTCGGCCAGCGCGTGCTCGAACGGGAAAAGGCTGGCGATCCGGCCGAGTCGATGTGGTTTGTTTTCGACCAGGAGTACCGCAACAGCTACGTGTTCGCAGGCGGTATCTTCCCCCGTCAGCCCCTTCCGCAGGCATTCTTCGAGTCCGGCATCGCGCACCAGGCGAGCAGTCCGGCCGAACTCGCCCGCAAGGTCGGTCTCCCCGAGGATGCGTTTGCCGAGTCCTTCCAGAAGTTCAACGAGGCCGCTGCTGCAGGTAGCGATGCGGAGTTCGGTCGCGGCGGCAGCGCATACGATCGGTACTACGGCGACCCGACAGTGTCTCCGAACCCGAATCTGCGCCAGCTCGACAAGAGCGCCCTCTATGCGGTGAAGATGACGCTCAGCGACCTGGGCACCTGCGGCGGTGTGCAGGCGGACGAGAATGCACGCGTGCTTCGTGAGGACGGCAGCGTCATCGACGGCCTGTACGCGATCGGCAATACTGCGGCCAACGCATTCGGTCACACCTACCCAGGCGCCGGCGCGACGATCGGCCAGGGGCTGGTTTACGGATACATCGCGGCCCATCACGCAGCAGAGAAGTAGCTCAAACCGTAGATGCACTAGCTAGTAGATCGACCTGACGGGAGATCAGCGCGCGTTTCCGATGCCGGAACGTGCACTGGTCTCCCGTTCGGCGTGTAGCAGCAATGCCAGCTGTATGTCCCATCTCGGTAACGCTGACGTGCCGGGTGACCGAGGCGCGGTATCGTCTCCAGAAGTGATGTGAGGCACTGATTTTTTCACCAGATGCCGTGGAATGAAGTGGCGCCTGATATCGACCGGTCGGGTCGAAAGCGCAAAAACAGGTACGTACCCAGGTAATTCAACCGTGGCGTGGAGCGTCGTGAAGCGACAGCGTATGAGGTGATTCCTCATCCGCAACGCAAGGATCTCCATGTTCCACCCCATTTCCGACCATCCGGGTAGACACCCACCCTGTCGATCTTCGAACGAAATGCCCTCAGTTCGGTCCGGCATTCGTAGTCCTCGATCAACGATCGATTCAGGCACTGCCTCGATGTAGAACCCGTATCTCCTGTGCTGTCACCAGGAGATACAGACCTGCGGGTCTATGCGCGCAATCGCGTTCGAGAGTGGTCACCGTACTTCTCTCCATGGCGCAATCCGAAAATTTCACTCCAACGGAGTCTCGGTGCGATGCACCGCGTAGCTCAGCACGTACTGAGTGCTGTCTGGCGGTAGAGCCTGCGCCGGCTCCGAGCACATCAGTCAAGGAAAATATGAGTAAGCACAGAAAGCACAAGCCTTCCAGCACAAAACGATTCATCGCCGTAACTGCAGGACTGGGCGCCCTTGTGGGGGCCGGAGCAGTTGTCAATGCAGGTACCGCCGGTGCGCAGGGCTGGTCGGCGAGTTGCAGTTGGGAGTGGCCGGTAAGCGGATCACTTTCGCAGGGGTACCACGCGGGACATGACGGAGTCGACTTCGCTGTCAACGTCGGCACCGCGCTTCACGCGCCGACATCGGGCACGATTTCTGTTGCCGGACCCAATGATCCGGGTGGATACGGAACGTACATCCAGTTGGAAGCGGACAGTGGCGAGCAGATTCAGATGGGCCACCTCTCCGAAACCTGGGTCGGTGTGGGGCAGCACGTCGAGGTAGGCGACGAGATCGGGGCAACGGGTAACACCGGTAGCTCCACCGGCCCACATCTGCATCTCCGCATTCACAGTGGTGGCGCCGTCGATCCCATGTCCTTCCTGAGTTCGATCGGGGCGTGCGATACCGGGTCGAGTATCGTGCCCGCACCCGCACCCGCACCCGCACCCGCACCCGCACCCGTGCCGGCACCGGAAGTAGCACCCGAATCCACACCGGAACCGGCGCCAGTTCCCGTCGTCTACTCTGAGGCAGCCGAATCTGCACCGGTAGAGAGCATTCCGGAGTCGAAGGCTCCAGCGTCTGGCGAAGAGGTAGTCGTTGCGGCCGGTGATACATTGTTCGACCTCGCTGCAGAACGAGGTCTCACCTGGCAGCAGCTGTGGGACATCAATCCACAGATCGCCGATCCCGACCAGATCTTTGTGGGCGACGTAATCAATCTGTGAGAGTGGATAATTCGATACTGATCCTGGGATGAGTCAAAGATTCGTATACGACCGGTTCCAGTACCCGAGTTAACTCCGAGTTCCAGTTGGTGCGTGTGAGCGCTGCAGCCGGGCCGTGCATTTCACGGTCCGGCTGTTTGCGCGCTCCGAGAAGTGATTCCTACCGAAGTGCTGATGCGTGGCGGTTCGCTTCTTGGGCAGCCACGGCCAATCGCGGGGGATCTTGCCGATACTATTGAGCCCGTGAACCGATCCGCGATCACCTCCCTACGTCGACGTTGGTCAGATGAGGGCGTCGACAATTTACGGGCGCAGCTGCTCGATCAGTCGCGGATCGTCAAGCCGCCCCACACTCTCGTCTCCCCCTGGGCGGAGACCGATGACGGGCTGATCGATGTGCGTGGCCTGACAGCGGGTAGCGGTGGATTGGACATCCGGTATCTCACGTTGGAACGGATTGATCTGAGTTTCGCTCGGGGTGCGATCTCCGCCTTCGAATCCGAATTATTCGACTGCCGTTTCGATTTCGTGGCACTGACCGGACAGCCCCGTTTCAATCGCCGATTCGAACGGTGCAGTTTCCGGGGTGCCACGCTCTCGCGTCTGGCGCTCGGACCGAGGGTGGTCGATTGCGATTTCACTGGAGCCAAAGCACGCGGGCTCCGCTCCGTGCCCAATACTGTGTTCGAACGATGTGCATTCGACGACACAGACCTGCCTGGTGCGCAGTTCGCCGATACCTCTTTCGTGGAGTGCACTTTCGGCGGCTCACGATTCTCGGCGGCCACGAGTTTTGTGCGGTGTTCCTTCACCCGGACCGCTGTCGAGTTCTCCGAGGCGCGAGTGTCACGAACAACGGGTGACGGCGCCGCGATTCCGGATCAATGGGCAGGTGAGGCCGATTCCGCAGTCGCACTGGAGCGGTATGCCGGTCGATATGCCCGAGCACTTGGCATGGGCGACACAGAGGGTATGGCCCTCGATCCTGAAATGGATGATTCGTAAAGGGGGAGATCGATGACTCGCGGGGTCACGTTCAGAACAGTGTTCGGTGGACCGTCGGTGCCGCTCGACTTCATCGAGGAGTTGACTCGGCTCAGACACCGGCTGAGGCGCATCGCGATGCAGTACGACTTCGATCTGTTTGTTGTCGTTGGTGGCGACATCACCGTGGTGACCGATCCGACCGGGATCCGGCTTCCACGTGTGTTTCTGGGCCGGCGCACCGCTACGGCGCAGGTACAGATGAACACTGACGACGTGATGGGGGTGTCCGACCCGCGTGCATTTCTGTACACGACGATCCATGCGGCACTGACGGAACTGATCGCGCGTGTCTCAGACCGCGACAACGACTTCGATGCGGACGGGGAGCGAGCGAAGATCGAGTTCTTGATCCCGGAAGACAGACGCGATTGACCCATTGGTATCGATCTGTGGGTATTGGCCCTGGACCGCCGATTGCAGTGCCGCGGCCGTCAGGGTGACGGTCGCTGTGGTCCGACCCCGACGGTCAACGGCGAAAGCTTCGCACCCGAAGGATAATTCGCGCCGAACATCATCGAACCTGCAGGGGTAACCCTGACCTCGGCGCACACGGTTGATGCTGGGCTCTCGACAACATCGAGGGTCGCAATCACGATGTGGTCCGAACCGTCGAGGGTGGTCCTGACGCTTAGTTGACCCTGTTTGTCGTTGATACGAACCTCGGGATCGGCAATGACGATGTCGAGAAGCCCGTCGTGGGCCCGGAGGTGAATCTCACCACGGTACTGGGCAATTCGCGCCCCATCGGGGTCGTGGCGATCGGCGACGAGTGGCCAGTGGAGTTCGTCACCTTGTTCGGCTAGGCCGTAAGCGTATGAAATCTCGCCCAGGGCTCGAACATATTGCAGTAAGGAATCTTTCACTGACCATCTCAGTGACGTGGCGGTAGTGTTCTCCGATATGTCCACTGTGGCTCGCTTCTTTCCTGTGGTACCGACCGTGTTCGATCGGTCCGACCAATCTTGTGCATTCAATTTCATTGTGCGGCAGTAACTTCGGCGATATGAACTAGTCGTTCGTTCAGTGGTGAGTCAGGACGATGAACCGTAGGCGCGACTACCTGTCAGCAGAACTGCTTTGAGATTTGACGCCCCCGAGGACTAGATCGACGACCGACTCGATATATTTATCGATTCCGGCTTCGAACTCTTTGAGTTTCGAATTCGGGGTCATCAAATAATGGTGTTCGATCGTTCCTGCGACGGCATCAAGTATCAGAGCTGGCGAAGTTCCCTTCGCTATCTCTCCGCGTTCAATCGCGCGGAAAATGATTTCGCGACCGCCGGTTATGCCTTCAGCGCGCACCCCAGCGATTTCGCCTTCGAATAGTTCTGGAAAGACTTTGGCGTCGATCATGGCCCGCATCCGTACTGTGCCATGGTTCCCGAACAACCGCTCTGCAGTTTCTTGGCCGACGGCCACCAGGTCCCCCCGCAGTGTTCCAGTATCCAAGTCACCGAGAGATCTTTGACTGAATCGCAACGCGGCTGACATTATCTGTTCTTTGGTTTGCCATCGCCGGTAGAGGGCGGCTTTTCCAACCTTGGCGTGTCGCGCAATGAGATCGAGATTCAATCTTGCCCACCCTAGATCCCCGTACAATTCCAGAGTGGTGGACAGAAGACGTGTTTCTATGTCGGGGTCGATGGGGCGGCCGCGCCCAGACGGTTGTGAGGCGGCGCGTGGCATGACTCCATCATGCCACGCACCACCTGGCGATCTCCTTAGGGCATCTCGTCAGTTCCGGTCTAGCCTGGCGTAGTTGCGAGGTTCAGTGTGCTCCCTTGTTCGGAACTGCGGCCAAAGGCTCTCGTTCCGAATCATGATGATTCTCGGACCGGAAGATTGATCATTTGCTCCGGAGTCTCTGGCTGGTAGGCCTTTCCGCCCAGTTTGTTGAGGAATGGGGCGAGAACAAAGATCAGAACGGAAACACCGATACAGATGGCCCAGATCGTTATGAAAGCACTCTCGCTAGGTATTTGCGACCCGCTGATCAGCATGCTGGACATGATTGCAGCGAACGTGGCGCCGGCGACGGCCCCAGCCATCGTTCGAGAGGTGTTGTACAGAGCGCCGGCGATTGCGGAGTCTTCTGGACGTGCACGAGAAACGATGAGGGCGGGGAGGAGTGCCGCGATAAAACCGACACCGATACCACCAATAGCACCCATCGAAATGAAAACGGATAGATTGTGTCGAAATGTAATCAGCCCAACGAACCAGATGGCAATCAAAAGGGAAGACATCTGTAACGTGGTTCGATTTCCGAATCGTCGCGAAACGCTGTCGGCGAGGGACGACGAAATCATCAGGGCAATCGGCACCGGACTGATAGCAAACGCCACGCCCACTGAGTCGAGACCGAATCCGTACCCGACGGCTTCGGGTTTGGATGCGAAGAACAGTACTGAGACGGTGGCCGCTCCGTAAAATTGTAAGCCGAATAGTCCCGTCAATCCCATCAAAAATCCCACCCCGCCCTTGGTCAACAAGCTCACATCGACCAGTGGGGCGCTGATTCTCTGCTCGAGCGCGACGAAAGCGACAAGTAGCGCCAAGCCGCCACCAATCGCCATGAGCGTTGTTGCAGAAGTCCACCCCAGTTTGCTTCCGTTGCTGATCCCGACAAGGAAGATCGCGAGGCCGATGCCAAGCAGCGCTGCACCTGTCAAATCGATGGACCCAGCTGCACGGGTGGAGGTTTCGGGGACGAACAGCGCGATGGTGGCAAGGCTTACCAGTGCGAGTGCGGCGGGTATGAAGAGGACCAGAGTCAGGTCGGCGTTGGTGCCGAGCATTCCGACCAAAAGGGTTCCTGCCGCTCCTCCGGCGCCAAGGCACCCGACGAGAATTCCGATTGCGCGGCCTGAATTAGCTCCCGCTCGTTCTCGGAGAATTGCAAGTTCCAGCGGAAGTAGAGCTCCCAGGGATCCTTGAATTACCCTGCCCAACAGAAAGATTCCGAAGGACGGAGCTGCTGCTGTCAGGATCGTTCCGAGGGTTACGGAGCCAAGCACAATCAAAACCATGCGACGATGACCGTATCTGTCGCCCAGTTTGGCTAGCAATGGGACGAAAATTACGGTGGAGAGTAGGTATGACGCCAGGACCCAGTTGAGTTGTGCCGGGTTGACGTCGAGCCTCTGCCCGATTTTGGGAATGAGCGGTATATACCACGACTGCAACATTCCGCTGGTGACTTCCGAAAATGCGAGGAACCCAACCGCTGCTAGTCCTCCGGCCTGGAGAGGCGCAGTGGCAATACCCGACTGGACGTTCGGTGTGGTCAATGGAGCCCTCCGGCGATAAGCCCACTGCGGGTTCGGTTGTTGCGCATCAGTTCTCGGTTCCTTGTCTGCGGGAGATTTGGAGTCGACCGAATAAGAGACGACTATCGTCCGTTGAACAATATTGAGTGTGTTGCTGATGTGTCAAGGCTCACAAAATTACTACTGGGTGGTAGCTAGACCGGGCGCTCGGACTCCGGTGCTCGGCAGGTGCGGCCGTGCGTGCGGACCTGCGCTCAGTGGCGTGTGGTCCGACGTCCGGACTTCACTTGTCGGCACAGTCAGCCTGCAGGGCTTGCTATTTCAGCGATGGTTCGCTCGACGGTGTGGGCGATTTCGCCGGCTGGGGGGAGATGCTCGGCATCTGTCTGGATTCCGATCCAGAAGTTGTCGTTGCAACACGCCGCCGTGAAGCCGACGCGGGGATTGCCCGCCAACGGGCCAAGCGGCCAGCGCTAGACGAGCGCGGCCTCGAGCGTGAGCGGAAAGGTTGTTCCTGCCGCACGTGGAGACGGCTTGCGACCGAAGTTTGCTTCGCGACGATTGCGACGGCACGTTCGAGGTCTGTTTCTTGAAATGGGAGGTCGATGATCATGAATCCGACGGCGTTGCGTGCGTCACCGATCGCTGTGACGGAGACGGGGACCGGAACGGCGATCGTTTTCAGAATGGACTCGCCACGATCTTCGAGGATGAATCGCAGTCGGGTGCCCGCTGCAACGAGGTAGGCATCGTTCAATGTGCCTCCCGCACTTTGCCAACCGGCACGACCGGAGCGGTCTGGGCGTTGACGGACGCGATGGATCTAGTGGTGCCGATTGTGCCTAGCAGTGGCCGTGATCGGATCGGCCGGTGTAGGAACGTCCTGATTCGAAATCGGAGGAGGTTCGAGAAACTGGCCTTTTGCGGGATGTGGTGTCGACCCTCTGCTGAGCTTATCGAGGCGACACGGTGGACGACGCTGGTTTCGGCTAGCGGATCACCAAGTCGTGGTCGGTGGCGCTGAGCGTGATCGCGGCAATGTGGTTTCCGCGCATCCAGTCCTGCACGTACGCGTCCAGAGCGGGGTTCGATGCCCGATCCGCGTACGCGTCCGACGGGATCTCGATTGCCCCGACGAGGTGGCGCGGATCGGCATCGAGGCCGGATGCGCGGGGAGTCATCCGTAGTCCGTCGGCGGTGTGCAGGACGACCGGAAGAACCGTGCCATCCGGTGCAGTCACGGTCGCGATCCGGGTGGTGGCGACCGGATCGAAATGGTCCACGTCCAGTCGGTATCCGGACGGTTGTGCGTGCTGGCCGATCGCGTCGAGCATGCGCGGATCCACCACAGAGTACGGAAACCCGATGTCGATCAGAGTCTGACCGTCGATGGCGCCGTCGCGGGCGGGCAAGGTCGTGGACAAGTGCCAGGGGGCAGCGGGGGACAGGGTATCCGTCGACCGGTCTGTCGGCGCGTTTTCGATCAGTGTGCCGAGGAGGGACGCGCCGGTCGGCGTGAACTCCCAAGCATCCCCGACGAGATCCTTGTGCCAGAAACCGGATTCGGCGCCGCGGCGGCCCTCGACACGCAACTCCCGCCGGTTCGGGCCGGGGCCGAGTGAGTGCACACTGATCGCGGATGTGACTTCACCGGGAATCTTGGGCTGGTGCACCCAGTCCGGTGCCGGAAGTTGGATCGCTGCGGTGCTGCGGTCCAGCGTTTCGGCCACGAGGTTGGGTGCCGACGGCTTGTCCGACTGATCTTCCCAGCTGTAGCGGAAGAAGATCGAGTCCGATCCCGAAGAATCGAAATCAAATGTGCGGGTGTACATGTCGCCGTACTTGTTCATCACGAAAGTGGTTGATCCGGCCGCCGACAGCGAGTCCGCCTGGAATCGCCCGCCGAGGGGGCCGCCGATCTCGTAGCTTTCGTCGTTGGGCAGCCACGGGTCTGCGTAGGTTATTCGGCTGCCGTCCGCGGTCAGCGTGGGGATCATCGTCATCTTGGCGAGTCCGACGAAGTGAATCCGTCCCGCGATGTCGGTGAAAGTTTGATTGTCCCAAGGCGACGAGACGCTCAGCGCCCACCCGTTCGGCCGGTCTCCCGGAAGTTGTCGGCCTGGACCACTCCACAGGGGCGCACCCCACGCGGAAGTCCAGTTCCACACGAGCGGGTCCTGGGAGGCGTTGTCCATCGTGTAAATCCAGCCGTTGTCGTCGACTACGACGAGTTCGTCGTCGTCCAGTGATATCCCGACCAGTCGTCCACGTAGGCATTCGGGCATCGGCACGAAACGCCATGGCTCGGTCGTTGGTTCGCCGGGTGCCCGCGGACGAGCGAGTAAGTCGTGGTCGACCAGTGCAAAGTCCCAGAATCGATTGAATTGAGTTGTTGGCGTCCGAATCTCGATGGAAGAGGGGGTCGCCGTGCCGTTGAACAACGGAAGGTTTTCCAACCCGACTCGTCCGCCTCCCGAGGGTGCGCCGGGTGGCAGTTGGGCGGTTCCGAATGGTACGCAACTGGCCGGCCCGGTTTCGGTGGGCGTGGCTGCGGAGAGGGGAGTGGACCACAGCAGGCCGGCGGCGAAGAGGATGCCGACGGTCGACAGTCGCGATCGGTACGGGTGCGAAACTCCACTCGCGGTCTCGTTCACCGTCCGATTGTCGCATGATCGGCACGTTGAATCTGCGGATTGTGAGGTTTGTCCATCTGTGTCGGTTGCGCCGAGAGTGCCGATCGCTGCGTTGGTTGTTGTGAGTGGAACGAGAGTGCTTGTACTGCAAAGGTATTCGCCGTGTAGCTGAGTTTGCCATGACCTGCAGATACGGAGGGGTGATGAGAAGGCCGAAGTCGCTGGGTGAATGGTTGGTAGCTGACCCTCCGGAGTCGTCCAAGCCACCGGGGCCGATTCTTTTGGCATTCACCGTTGTTCCGCTTATTGCGTTGGTCTGCCGGCATTACGGGTGGTGGCCTTCGCCATTCGGTGACTTCAGGTGGTTCGATCCTCTCCTCGTCAGCGCTGCGGCTCTGCTCACCTTGATCGTTGTTGGTCTGGTGTGGGCGGTTCGTACGCTCTACGTTCTCGGCCAGGACCGACGGTGGTCGTGGTGGATCCTGCCCTCTCCGGTTGCCGTTATCGCCGCGGTCGCTGCGGTGTTGTTGATGCCGCCGGCAACTTTCCTCGACAAGAGCGGAGAGTTCGAGACCGTCGCGATTGCTCTCCTGGAGCAGCCTGGATCGACCGTGGAAGAGCTCGAGATCGGCCAGTTCGAGATCAGCAGTGCCCATGTCGTACGTCCCGATGAGGTCTACTTCATCGACAACGACAGCATGTTCACCACCACGAGTGGATGGGTGTACTCGCCCAGCGGCGCACCAACGGGGTTCGACGATTTCTCCGCAAAGCACCTCGGCGGACCTTGGTACGAGTTCACGGCGGTCTGGCGTGACTGATTCACCGCGCCATTTCACGCATGAAGTGCGTCGATAAATCGAGTGGCCCGTGTCGAGGACCTGTGGCTACCATCGGGGTGTGGACATCGTGATGCCCCATGGGCGTGAGGGGGTTGTCGGCGTCGTCTTCGCCGGCAGCAGATAGCGCATTTCGGACCCGACAGCACTAGGTGCTGGTCGGGCCATGAGCTGTACCCACCTTCACCGATCCACGATTGGCATACACCCATGATCATTTTGACCGATACATCTACCCGTTCCAGCCTCGTCAACGCGAGCCGTAAGGAGAAGACTGATCTCACGTTGCCGGATGGCTTCGACACCATCGACTTCGACGCTCTCGACTATCTGGGCTGGCGAGATCCCAAAATGGGCCGACGCGCCTACGCGATCGTCCCGACACTCGACGGGGAGATCATCGGAGTCTTGCTCGTTCAAGCGCAAGCCACTCCGCGGTCGCGTGCCCAGTGTTCCTGGTGCCGTGACACGCGCCTTCCCAACGAGGTCGTCTTCTACGGCGCCAAGTTGGCCGGGCCCGCTGGTCGACGTGGCAGCACAGTCGGAACACTGATCTGCCGAGACTTCCAGTGCTCGGCCAATGTTCGTAACGACCCCCCGCTCCCGTATGCCGGCTACGATGCCGCCGCTGCGCGCCAGGACCGGAAAGATGAACTGGTGCTGCGTGCTTCGAGTTTTGTCGAGCGAGTGGCTCGGCAGTAGCGAGGGCCATCCAATCGGGAGCGAGTCGCGTACTGTTGCGAAGTTCGACCCCCTTCCTGCCATAGGGAGGGGGTCGAACTGCCTGGACGGTGTCGATCCGAGGGGCACTCGGAGACGGTGCGACATCTGGCGTCGCACATGATTACTCGGTCAGGGCGTTGCTCGACGTAAAGTGACCCAGGCTCCGGCTATGCAGGCGATGGCCAGGGCCAATGGAAGTAGTGCCATCGGCACCACTCGGGAAGTATCGGCAAACCACGAACCGATCGCCGGCCACCAGTTGGCCCAGGTGATTACGATCGCTGACAGGCCGAGCACACCGAAGAGACCGGTGAGAGAGGCGAGCAGGCCGGTGGTCCTCCATCGCTGGTAGATCGCACCTGTCAGCATTGCGATCGAACTGGTCAGCAGCAGCGTCGCGAACAGCGCGAGCAACTGAACGGCTGCGCTGTCGGTGAAATAGCGTGCGATGCCGAACATCCGCATGTGCACACCCCAGCCGTTGGTGGCGGACTCCACCACTGACAGCAGTTGTAGCGCGATTGCGAAGATTGCGGACTGTGCCAGCGCCATTATCGTGGTGGCAGTGAAGAACTCGCGGCGAGTCACGCTCAGCCCGAGCGCGAACGGGAACGTCTGGGTCATCGACTGGAGGTAGAACGCCAGCACGAAACCGTAAACGGAGAACACACTGCCGGTGAATCCCTCACCCTCATCGTTCCGGACGATCGCGTAGATGGTGAAGCTGATGAGGAAAGAGATCAAAAGGATGCCCACCGGCCAGGCGATCAGCAACGGCCACGCGACCGTGTGCAGTTGGAGGACGGAACCGATCCTGGACCGGGTGGGCGCCTTCGGGACCGTCCGTGGCGCTGTCGTTGCGATGCTCATGCGGTGATCTCCTTACGCTGCGTCGAAGTCGCGATGACAAGTTCCTGCAAAGATGCCGGTTCCACTTGGACTCCGGCCTCCCGCAGTCGGATTCGCTCGGTCTCTGTCACATCGGCCTGCAACATGATTCGGCTGTGGGAGCCTAGTGTCTCCCGGCGCAGGACCCTGCCGGACGCGGCAACAGCATCTACCGCATCAAGGGGGCCGGATACAACTACGGCGCGACCTCGCAGTGCGTCCGCGTCCTCGTCGACGACAATCCGGCCGCTGTCTACGACGATCACGTGCTCGAGCAGATTGGCTACCTCGTCGATAAGGTGAGTCGAAAGCACTACAGTGCGAGGATGTTCGGCGTAGTCGGCAAGCAGTCGATCGTAGAATAGTTGGCGTGCAACGGCATCGAGGCCGAGATACGGCTCGTCGAATAGCGTGAGCGGTGCACGGGAGGCAAGTCCGATAATCACTCCCAACGCTGACCGCATGCCGCGCGAGAGCTTCTTCACCTTGCGGCACAGGGGAAGTTGGAAATCGTCAAGCAGTGTCTCGGCGAACGCGTGGTCCCAATTCGGGAGCAAATGACCGGCGGCGACGAGTACATGCTTGACCTTGAGGTCTTCGGGGTACGTCTGGCTTTCCTTGACGAAGCACACGTTCGCCAGGACGTCGGCATTTTCGAAAGGGGCAGCGCCGACTACCTCGACGTCGCCGCTGGTGTGCAGGTCCTGTCCGGTCAGTATCTGCATGATCGTGGTCTTGCCTGCGCCGTTACGGCCGAGCAGGCCGTAGATCTTGTTCTGGCCGATCTCGAACGAGACGTCCGAGAGCGCATCGACGTCCCCGTAGCTTCTGTTCACTGCTCGCATCGAGGCGACGAGTTCAGTCTCGTCGAAACGCCTGACGTGCGACTTGGTCGTTGTCGTGCTTGAGTTCATCGGTCCGCCTTCCTGTCGTCCAGCATGGATTTGAGTTCGTCGAGGGAAATCTGAAGGCGGTCGGCCTCCATGACCAGCGGCTCGATGTATTGGCGCGCGAACGCTTCTCGTCGTCTGAACCTGAGTGCGTCGCGGGCGCCGACGGTGACGAACATTCCGATTCCCCGTTTCTTGTAGAGGAGCCCCTCGCCTACGAGTTGATTGAGGCCCTTGGCTGCCGTCGCCGGATTGATTCGGTGGAACGCCGCCAGTTCGTTGGTTGAGGGCACCTGCCCGTCTTCCGGCAGTGAGCCGTCGATGATCGAGCCTTCGATCTGCTCGGCGATCTGCTGGAACAGTGGTCGTCCGTCGTCGATCACGATGATCGGCGCCCGGTGTTCACTGGTTCATTACTCATGTAATGAACCATAGAACGTCGTGGGGCATGTTGGCAATGAGATCGCGGAATCTGGCACCGATGACTTGGGTCTCCGAGCGCTACCCATCGGGAAATTCATCGCAGAGGCTGATGGAACAGCTTGGATGCAGACCAGCTACGACTTCCAGATCCCGGGGCGTTGCGCACAGGCATTGAGCTTCTGCGGAACCGTGGAACCGCCGATCTAGGTGGTCGACCACGGGACGGGGTACCTTGGGGTGGCCGGTAGTTATTGCCTCAATGAATTCGGCCACCTCATCGAAGACGGCAACTATGTCGCGGGGGTCATTCTGCATGGACGTTGTCGATGGAGAGTTCACGTACGCGTTGACCGAAACACCCGTCAGCATCGGCAATTCGCCACCCAACGTGAACAGGCGAAACCCGCGGCCTCGGCTTCGGGGCGTAACCCGGAGTCGTAGAACAGAAGCCGGACCGCACGCCGCGGTCGGGCTGTTCTTCGTCAACCCAAAGACGGAATCGCATCCACCGCAAGTAGGGACTTAGCGCCTCGTTTTGGTGTTTCTGTACTGATTCACGATCCCGATACGTACGCTTCCGACCAGGGAATCGGACACTCGACCAACAGGGGTATCTATGCCGAATGTGACAGTGAAGTTCGGGGGTTCAGACCCGGAAACAGCAGACCTCGCACGCCGGGCACTGCAACCAGTACTCGACAGCATCTACCGCACATACCGCAGGAAACCGCTCCCATTCGTCGAAGCCGCACTGAAACGCGCAGGCCGAGGGAGCTTCTCACAAGCAGGAATTGAACGATTCGCCAATTACATTTCAAGAGGCGACCGACCGATCCTCACCAAATAGTGCGGCCGCCCGTAATCAGGCCGAAGACCGAAGCGTTTCCACCGGCTACCTGGTCGACGACTAAATTTATCGGTGCCAACTAGGTACAGGTCCATCGTGGTCAACATCGGAGACAGCTCCCGCTCGCGTCCGAGATCGGTAGCTGCCTCAACGTGGCAAGGGCACTCGCGCCAGCAGACGTATTCGATCACCTGGAGCTGAGAATGCTGTTTGAGCAGATGCACATTATATCGACCTCTGTGTGAATTCTGCTCACGGTGCATACTCGCGTGATCAAACCGGCGTCGCTGTGACATTTGGTTGCTGATCCTATTCGGGGCGGCCTCCACCGACTATTTGGGACCTGTCAAACACAATCTCCCCTTCCTGGACAGTTAGGGGAGATTGTGTTTGTGACCACCGCACGATCCACGCATCTGCTGATATGCAAGTTTCAGGCAGAGCTGAAACTGTCATCCACATGCGGTCGGCCGATCTTTTCTACAAGTCGGGTGCGGTTAGTGGCCCTGCGCCTTCTACTGAGAAGGGGATCGTGGAACCGTTCGCCATCGCCACGATCACGTTGACGATAGCAAAGAGGACGTTATTCATTTCAAATTCACCTCCTCTCTCCGTCTAGGGCCCGGCAGCATTCGCTACTGCATACAGGGCAGAGGTCCTGCTATCGAAATTGGGACCTGCAATGTAAGCGGGCGAGCCTGGACCGAATGAGGTGACTGTCCTGATATATCCGAGGCCATTCGAGGAGTTGTAGTCCACCAACCAAGGTCCACCAGAATCGCCTCCGCCAAAGTTGCCCGGTTTGGGAGTTGCGTGAGAAGCCGTAGCTCCGAACGTCATAACCAAGGAAGACGCTGCAGTGCTTGCGAGGAATAAGGTTTCGACTCTGGGCACCTACGGCCTTCTATCGAATTGGGGCCAACCTGCCGGTTTTTAAGATCTTCGGGAGGTAGCGCGGCGCTAATGTGACAGTCCTCCAAACTGGGGTATTTCTTCGAGCTTTATCCGGCTCTTTCGGATCCGGAGTGTATGAGTCGAACCACGGATGATCCGAGCAGGCACAAGATGTAGGTCGGTGAGGGTTTTTAATGTGCAGGCCGATGGTCGTGCATTGGGACTTACGGTTAGGGCTGTCCGATACTGAGGAAGAATACGTACTTGATGCTTTTCGAAGGTGATTTTTGACGGACTTGGGTATTTTCACAGTTGTGATTGTGAGAAGACCTGCATTCTTGCGTGAGTTGTGGTTCCCGGCGTCCGGGTGCGCTACGGCAGATCGGTTCTAAAAACTTCAACTGATAAGCGCGCGGAGCCCGAGCAGTGAATCGGACCGGAGTTTCCGGTACTTCATTCTTTGGGAAAGATGGAGTGATGTCGTCAGCAACGAACAAGAGGTACCCGCCCGAGTTGCGTGAGCGTGCGGTGCGGATGGTCGCCGAGGTCCAGCACGAATATCCGTTGGAATGGGCCGCGGTCGAATCCGTGGCCGACAAACTCGGTATCGGAACAGCGCAAACATTGCTCAACTGGATTCGGAGAGCGCAAACTGATGCCGGCGAGCGGCCTGGTGTGACGAGCGAAATGGCTGCGGAGATGCGCAAGCTTCGCGCTGAGAATCGGGAACTCAAGCGTGCCAACGAGATTCTGAAGTCGGCATCGGTTTTCTTCGCAGCGGAGCAGGGCCGCAACAACAAGTGATCATCGACTACATCAACCGAAACAAGAGTGAGTACGGCGTCGAGCCGATGTGCAGGGCGCTCAGCGAGCACGGCTGTTCAATTGCGCCGTCCACCTACTGCGAGGCCCGCAACCGTTCCGCTTCGCGGCGGGCCGTGCGCGACGAAGAGCTGAAGATCGAGGTCAGCCGTGTGCATGCCCAGAATTATTCGGTCTACGGCGCCCGCAAGGTGTGGCTGGAAATGCGTCGAGAGAGCATCGACGTGGCCCGGTGCACGGTCGAACGGTTGATGGGTGTTCTCGGGCTCGAAGGCGCCCGTCGAGGCAAGCCCAAACGCACCACCATCGCCGATCCACAAGGTCGTCGCGCGGAGGATCTGGTGCAGCGAAAGTTCAACCCGGTTGCGCCAAATATGTTGTGGGTAGCCGACTTTACCTACGTTTCGACGTGGTCGGGCTGGGTGTACGTCGCATTCGTGATCGATGCGTATTCACGCCGAATCCTCGGGTGGCGAACCGCGACGACGATGCCGACACCGCTGGTGCTCGATGCGATCGAGCACGCAATCTGGACCCGCCGCCGAGAAGGGATTACCGACCTGTCCGGGCTCATTCATCTTTGGCGATCGCGGGTCGCAAAACACGTCAATTGTGTTCACCGACAGTCTCATTGAGGTCGGAATCGATGCCTCGATCGGGGCGACCGGGTCGAGCTACGACAATGCTCTCGCCGAACGATCAATGGTCTCTATAAGACCGAGTTGATCAAACCGCGCGGGCCGTGGCGAACGGTCGAACATGTGGAAATCGCCACGTTGGAGTGGGTGGACTGGTTCAACCACCGACGTCTCTACGAGCACTGCGGCGATGTGCCGCCGGTCGAACTCGAGGCGTTTTACTACTGTGAACACAGAACTACGCGAATTGCGGAGTTCTCAAATCAGTAAATCTCCGGACTCGCCGGTGCGATTCATTGAAACCTTGTGACAATACTTTGGGTACAGGTAGGCATGCGTGTGCCTGGATAGCGCATACTGAAAGGTGTCCGTTGTGCCTATTTTCAGCTCGTCGACCGTTTCTGGCGAGCCCAGAGCGATCGAGCATCTATGGGGTGCCGGCCCGCAGTGTCGACAGCCACCAGGACTGGCGCATACTTCGTCCTCCCAGTACTGAAAATGATCGACTGAGCTGGTCAGCGGTTCGGTGCCAGAGCGTAAGTGCTTGACAGAATCGCCTGTTCGACCGTTCGTCACGGCCCGTGAGGTTTGATAAACTCGGTCTTGTAGAGCCCGTTGATCGTTCGGCGAGCGCGTTGTCGTAGCTCGACCCACGGATGGACGCGGCCGTTCACCCTCAGGCCCGGTCCTGGCCTTGGCTCGCAGCGAGTAGGAGAGGGTAGGTCAGTTGGCGAGTCGCCGCGTATGCGCCTGTCGTAGATCGGTATTGGCGCGCCGGGTCTCGGCGAGTTTCTCTTCTTCGACGTCGATGATGCGGCAGGCAGCACCGAGGGGTGCGCGGGCGGCGATACGTAATCGACGGGCACCACTATCTGCGGTGCCCACCTTCTGAACGGTGCGGGGTGATCAGGTTCGTGCCGGCGAGGCTGCGCCGGAAGGCATCCCGAGATGGTTTCTCGTGTCGACCGATGGGAATATTCGGCCTGGTATCAGGCACGCCGACGGCCGAGCAGACGATCGCTGCTGGCGAGTTCTGGGACAAAAGGCTCGACCCCACTGCGGTTTTCGGCCCACGACGGGGCTTGGTACAGCGTGCTACGAGCAGCGTAGATAGAAGCCGTCTCTGTGTGCGTTGACCGCCCCTCGTGATTAGACCATCCTTCACGTCGTTCACTGACGTCTCGACAACGGCGACTGCGCCGCCGTGACTTACGTGACTCGGCACCATGTGACGGAGGGTGGGGGCCGTTTGTTGTTTCTCAGCTGCGACCGGAGAAGTTCGTGCGACGGGCTATTGCGCCGACGCCGAGAAGTATGACGCCGACGCCGATCAACAGGATGACCGTGTTCTCTCGATTGCTGATTGTCTGAGCGCAGTCGCCCGCGATGATTCGGGGCATGTCGGGGAGCGTGATTCCGTTGGAGCGGGCGGGCAGCATCTCTCTGGACTTCCACGCGGTTGCCCACTCGACGGCTTCACTGTCGTCGGGTGACCACATGGTGCCGCACGAGAAGGAGAGATCAGTCGGGTTTGATCGCCCGCTGGCTTCGATGTTGATCGTGGTACTCATCGTCGACAGGGCGATACCCCACACGATCGACAGGACACCCAATCCCAGGAGCAGCTTGACCCACGGAGAGGTGGCTCGCTTCGGCTGCTGCTGTCCCGCCTGCTGTACCGGCTGCTGAGCGGTCGTGGAGTCTGGGTCGACGGGACGTGTCATAAGTGATCTCCTGTGCGCGTGCGTGAGGCTGTCCCGAGATCGTTACCCAAGGCATCGAACGAACGCAAATACGGACAAAGTGACCACCGGTTTAGGGTGCGGTGCAGGCGTCAGCAGAAGGCGGCTGTGCTGTAGCTACAGCGTCGACACGAAACGTCTGCTGTACTTGCTGCTGTACTTGGGTCTCCGTGGGCGGTAACGTTGTTGGTGCTGAGGAGAGCTACGGTGCAGGTGGGATGCCGTTTCGGGCAGTGGAGCCGATGACGGGAATCGAACCCGCGTATTCAGCTTGGGAATGTGACTGAATGGCGTTGCCCCAGGTTGGTGGGCTTGCACTGCGGGGTGTTTCGAGGGGGTTCAGGCTGCTCGTTGCATCTGTGTGTACCTGTGTGTGTACCTGTCGGTGTTCAGATGCGGTTGTCGGTCTGGCATGCATTGGCGTCATTCAAACAGGTCAGCGACAGCCGGAAGATCTGGCCGCTACGGGTAGCGTCGTTCCCGGTTATTTATGAAACCACCGCCCCGCGCGTCGATCTAGCGAATCACGCGCACTGCGTGTGCAACGAGGAATGGCTTGCGCAGCGCTGAGTCGAATACTTTCGCTCCAGTGAGGAATGGGCGGCGGACCTCCACATAGATCGCAAGGTTGCTGCCAGGTTCGACGTCTCCAAGATCAGGTCTCAAGCCGATGATGGGTACGTCGACGGAGTTCAGACTCCAGCTGACTATTGGACCGAGGTCATGCCAGCTGACGGTGGCGTCGAAGTAGGTGCCACCGGTGGCGGTTTCGTATCCTGATGGAAGTCCGTCGACTTTGCCATAGAGAACAACACGGGAGCCCACATAAGGGTACGGATACTCTACGAGGTTCCCTGACGGATGCATTATCTTCTTGAATTCGGATTCGTCCAGGGTTCTGTAGCTGTTCAGGTCGCCGAAGGACGTATCTCCGACTGTGGGAAGAGCTGACGCGAGACTTTGTGGGTCTGTGGGCCCTTCGACGGTCTTGGTTGCTTCGGTAGTTGAGCTGCCGCTGGAATTGTTCGCCAGAATTGAGCCGAAGAGTCCGACCACAAAGATCAGTCCGGCAATCCAAAGGACGGTGAACTGCTTCTTTTTCGGCGCCGTAGCGGTCTTCGACGTACTGAGGCTACAAGCCTGTGCGGAGCTGTAAGGGGGAGCTTGCCAGTGACCGGAATTTGTTGGACCCGGAGATGCGAACTGTGTCGCCTCTGAGGCCGTGGTGCCAGTTGGGCGATTCGAGGCTGGTGCCCACCGATCGGACCACTGAATACCATCCCACCAGCGGAGAGACGGCGAATCCGGGTCGGGGTACCAACCGGGTGGTTGCGGCATCGGTCCTGCACCGGGTGGAGTCATGTGTTAATCCTCAGTCCTGAGGGCGAAGGCTTTGCCAGAATCTAGCACCATTCGCGAACCCGTTATGGACTGCTGTGCGCCGCGAATGGCTCTGGTGCGTTTCTGTTATCGGAATGCAGGTTGTTTCGAAGCGACACAAGCGGGGCGGCGACCGCCCTCGTCCCTCTGCTCATGCTGCACACTCGTGTGATACAAGCCGGCGTCGCTGCGGCATTCGGTTGCTGATCCTGGCATGACCCCCATCAAGTGACCCGCAAGCTATGAGAATCCTTCCGCCCTGAT
>NZ_JBJURM010000032.1:0-71004 GCF_046097995.1 Rhodococcus sp. 5A-K4 | reverse complement strand
TTCACCTCCCGCCACGGGAGTCGTTGCTGCTTGACAACAAGATTGAGATGTCCTTGCAGTCGCCGGTGGACATGGGAGGTCAGGGTCGCGGTGAGGTGAGTTGCCGGTGGCTGCGCAGAATCTCGGCGGCTGCGCGGAGGTTGCGGGCTGCGTCCTCGAGGTGAGTTGCGATGTCCTGGTCATGGCCGGCAACAACTTCGGCGGTGTCCGTGCCGGGGGCGGTGTAGAGGGTGTGCAGTTCTTCGCGTGCGTCGCTGATTCCAGCGAGGGAGTCGTCGAGGGCGGCGAGCATGGTGCGGAGTTTGCGGTCGACGGATTCGCTGTCGCGGCGGAGCTCGGCGTCGAGTTCGCGGTCGACGAAGTCTGCATCGGGAGTGAAGGTGAATGCTGCTGCGGTCATGGTGTCCTCGTTTCGCTGGTGAAAGTGTGTGGTCAGGCGGCCGGGGTGAGCTTGGAGATTTCGTCGGGACGGAATCCACTCCAGTGGTTTTCTCCTGCGACGAAGACGGGGGCTTGCAGGTATCCCAGGCTCATGACGTAATCGCGGGCCTGTGCGTTTTCGGTGATGTCGATGACGTCGTATTCGATTCCCGCTTTGTCGAGTGCGCGGTAAGTGGCATTGCATTGCACACATGCAGGCTTGGTATATACGGTGATCGCCATTGTCATTCCCCCTCGTCGATGATTCTTTATTGATTTCATTCTATCGAACATTGCAATATAAACCAATACTTTCGTGGGTATTTCTTCGATTACTTTCCGCTTTAGTTAATGGCATCTTCAATCATTTTCCGCATTCTTTCACTAATACCAAACCGTGACGTACACAGCTACCTGCATGCGCCCTACCTGCATTTTCTCCCCCTCCCCCGGTATGTGCCGATATTCTGGTCTCGGCGGGAGTGGGTCAAGGTGAGCGTAGGAAAAAATATCGTAGCTCCGTTGTTCGAGCGTGCGAGTGGCGCGTGTGGATATTATTTCTGGAGCGGCCTTGATGCGCGAGCGTCGGGATAGAAGAATGTTCACACCGGGGCGGGTCGGTTCTTGTCCTTGCGCTTTTGTCGTGGTTCGTGGCCGGCGGCCGGGCGGCTTCTCGTGCACCTGTGGTGGTGTCCGTATTCCGCCCTTCCGGTCCGCCGGTGGGCTCTGACCGCCGGCCGGAGGCGGAAGGTGCGGGGCGGAAGGGCGGACGATCCCCAGCCCTTTCGGGCCGGGGATCGCCGCAACATCGGGTCAGTCGATCGCGACCTCGTCGAATGTGAGCTGTCCGGTGATGATTTCCTCGACGGCGGCGAGGGTGTAGCCCTGTTCCATCAGGAAACTGAGGTACTGGTCGGCGTTCTTGGGCCCCGATCGCCATGCGTCTTTGACCATGCGGGACTCTTGCGCGGCGATCACCAGCGCGAGGAGCAGCACCTGAGCGCGAGCCTTGGACACCTTCGCCACTTGCTCGGCCAACTCTCGGCCGGGGTAGTAGCCCGTGAATCCGAGCAACTCACCGAGTGATTCCGTTGCCTTGTATTCCGAGATCAGTCCGGGATCGCGGGCGAGGGTGGTCGCGACGTAGGCCGCTGCCGTTTTCGGTGGGGATTTGCGGGCGAGCAAGGTTGTGCGCAGGAACTCGCGGCGGACGGTGGTCGCGGCCTCGGCCTGCTTGTTCAGCTCGCGGACTCGTCGGCGTTCCTGCTTGTCCTTCGCTTCCTGCTCGCGCACTGCCCGAGCTGCCTCGGCGGGGTCGTTTCCGCTGCCACCTGCGGCGGCGGGAACCGCGTGCATCCGGCGCTGCAACCGGGAGAAGGAGGACACCGACGGGGCCGAGTGCGACGATCTCGCCGTCGAGCACGGCGCTGAGTGCGTCGACGATCTCGGGGAACGAGGCGCTGAAGTTGTTGCCGTTGCGCGACCACAGCGCCGGCGGTTTGGTGCCGCCGGTGGTGGCGATGGCTCTGAGTCCATCCCATTTCGACTCGAATGCCCAGCGCTCCCCGTTGGTGGATGCCCGAATGTGGCGAGCATCGGCGGCACTGGCTTTCCGGTGGCGGCGCTCATTGATCTATTGTGCGCGGGTTTGTACTGGTTTCGGCCGGTTTTCGGAGGTTGAGACAATAGCGAGATGAGCGAGAGTACAGAACCGGATGAGGTTCAAGGGTGTAGCCCTGCGCCGGACGAGAGCCAGCGCGGCACGGTGATGACTTCGGCTGGTCGGTGGGCTTACCGGTACAAGGATGGTGCGGAGCTCATCACGATGAAGACGCCGGAGTGTCCTCCCCAGCGTAGGAGTACAGCAATTAGGCCCACACCGAATCTGTTGCGGGCCTTCTTAATTGATTATCTCAACTGTGTATTCATCTTGCTTGCAAGCCATTCCGCGTCCGTGTGGACCGGTCTCCAAAGCTCAGATCGCTCGTGCCGCACGCTTCCTGCAAGCGCTCGTAACAGCGACAGTTGAACTCGGTTGGACGGTCCCTACGAAGGTGCCGAACATGTCGAGGGGGACGGGGGTTCCTGCGCCAAAGGCAGCCGCAACATACGACCTATGTTGCATCTTGTATCGAACAAAGGCCCCTTGACCTCGTGGGCCGATTTGTCGGTGCGCAGCCCTTGTAGCTTGGGTGCCTGAGTCCGCCACCGACATACTCGCGGTACTCGACGTCACAGACAGAGATCGCGGCTGACCAGCGGTCAGCTCTCCCTATTGCATAGGGCGGTGTGATCGCGAATGGACTGGTGGGCCGCTCGATTTCGATCAGTTTGTCACGCAGCTCACCCCAAGAACGTCAGTCAGCCTGCCCGGCGAGCACAGAGACAACACGCGCCATGTTGTAGCCGGACTCGCCAGCCGGCTGACCGCAACCAAGCAATAGGTCTTCGACGTGGTCACGGCAGCCATGAGATGAAACCTTGCGGATCATTTCACGGGGGGTCATGCCACCGTATCCATGTCGGCGACGACTGCATCCGTTGCCTCCAGCTCGGCGAGCGCTTTTTCTCGGACTGTTCTTTCTGGCAACGCTTTGATGACAATGCGTCGCTTGCCCGAGGCGTTATCGTTGTTCGTGCGATAGGTTCTGTCCGTGTTGAATTTCCACTCCAGTAAGGCATTCTATGACGGCAGCGATGTCCTTTTCGGTGATTTCGTTCGCATATTTGGATATGGTTCCGAGAATTTGATTTTCGGGTGGGCGCAGGAAATTATACGCCATCTTTTTTTCAACCATAGCCGGTACCAATCTTTCGATTTATAAAAAGGACTTATAGCGCGATATCTTGCTGTCGCCGGAGCGCCTGAAGCGTTTCAAGATTCCTAAGCGATGGTAAAACTTGTTGCAGTATCTCTGAATTCCCGCTACCAGTCGATTGCGGATGGGGACCGGTCGCTACCAAATGGGCGCTACCTGCCCGGTCATCAGGATACCAATTGCGAGTGGATTATTCGTAAGCTAGACTGATCATTCACTGAGCAATCATTCATGACAGCTTCAACGCGCCGAAAGAACGTGACCGGATTGAGTGCCATCTCTGGTGCCATGACGCCGAACGACTCGACACACCCCTCCAGTAGCAAATGCAGCGCAACAGCTAAGGCAATCCCGGCCGCCCCGCCCATCGAACCCGACAATCTTTGCGTGAACACGGAGAGTACCTGCTCATTTTTTCCGTCGCGCATCCCGTTCGCGAGGGCCCAGAAAGGGGGCAACGGATCATGACATACTTCGATTTCGGCGGTACGACTCGCAGTCGTCAATCGACCTTTCGCTTGACCAAAGTCGGTCCCCTCGATCGCGGAACCATGCGAGATAGCGCCTAGTGCGTCGAACACCCACTCCGGTCCGCTCATTACGCTGAGAATAGCCCCACGAACGGGTATGGATCTGGCAAGAGTCACTGGCCCAGCACGACCACCGGTATATACAGGATGTCGTCCGAACTCAGGCAGATCGATTTCCATGTATGTGAGGGGTTCAGCATTCTCACATCGGCTATTTTCCCAGGTATAAATGTTTCTGTTGGACTTACACAACCAGTCCACAAGTGCTGCCGATTGCTCGGCGACCCCTATTTCAGGGTCGGACTTTGCGTCCGCGATCTTCCAACCCGTCAGTAGCGTATCGACCTGGTCCAGTTCAGCTGTAGCCAAGCCGGCGAGCAGGTTGCTGACTCCCGGGCTGGCACCCATACCTTTTATTGCCCGCACGCCTGAGGATTTCGCTGCGCTGTCGAACTCGAAGTCAGACAGCGTCGATTCCGAATCGTCATCAATGTCCAGGTAGTCGCATCCGTATTCGATCGCAACGCTGAGAATCGAATGGCCGTGAATCGCGAAGGGCGCCGATATGTTCAAAACAACATCAGAGACCTCAAGTAGCGCTCGCAGTGATAGCTCGTCGGTTATGTCAAGCAGTACTGCTCGGGTTGGACCGCCTGCCTCGTTGCAGATTGCTCGAGCGCGACCAAGATCAGCATCCGTTACGACGAGATCGTAGATCAGTTCCGACTGCGCGGCCGTGCGAACCACCCATCGACAAGTTTCCCCTGCCCCGCCAACAACGACTACCCGTTTCTGACGCCTCACTCGCATCCCTTCCCCTTCCCATCGGCTCTGCGAGCATATGTCGGGGGTCGGGGAGCAGATTCTCGAAATCCGGCGCTAAGGATTTACGGCAGATAGTAGCGTACTATCTGCCGTAACTCGTGAGTCGTCCTGCCGCGATGGTCGTTCCGGAGATGGGCGACTCCGGAAACTATCTGCCGTAGTGCTGAAGGGCGGTCGGGGTGGGATCGGTGAGCTCGCTACCGGCGCGGGCCGCCGGGATCCGGCTGGCGGACGCGACGCGGACCTTTCTGGGCACGATCGCGGCGGTGAACACCCGCCGCGCCTACGCCTCGGCGTTGGATCGGATGGTGCGCGACTTCGGCGCGGACGGCGATGTCGGGTTGTTGAACCCGGATCGGGTGTCGGGGTGGTTCGACTACGTGTGGGGCGACAAGGCCCCCAAGACCTACAACCTCCGGCTGACCGCGGTGTCGGCGGCGTGCGCCTACTGACGCGATCAACAGTGGCTGACCGGCGATCCGGTGTCGCGCCTGCGGGCGCGGCCGAGTGCGCCGGACAACAGCAAGGCGATGACCGCCGCCGAGGTTGCGGAGCTGCTGGGCATGGACGCGGCCCTGCGCGAGCGGGTGTTCTGGTCGATGCTGTATGAGTCCGCCGCGCGGGCGGAGGAGATCCTGAATCTCGACATCGAGGACCTGGACACCGTGAACCGATGCGCCACGGTCACCCGCAAGGGCGGCGCCCGCGAGGTGATCTATTGGCAGACCGGCACCGCACGGCCGCTGCCCCGGCTGATCGCCGGACGGAAGTCCGGGCCGCTGTTCCTGACCGACCGCAAAGCCAAGCCGTCGGTCGCCAAGACCGACACCGACAACTCGACCGGCCGCGCCCGACTTTCCTACCGCCGCGCCGCGACGCTCCTCGAGGAGCACACCGAAGGGATGCGACGCGGACCGTTCACGCTGCACCAGCTGCGGCACTCGCGACTGACCCACGCCGCAGAGAAGGGCGCTTCCACGCCGATGCTGATGGCGTTGAGCGGACACACCTCGGTGCGCAGCCTGGTCAAATACGCGAAGGTCTCCGCCGAGGCGCTGGGGCGCTGGCAGGCCGAGACCGATCCCGCTGCGCGGCGGCGCTCCCGCTGAATCTCTCAGTAGCTGACGGTGACGAGTTCCGGCGCGTGTCTGCGTATCTTGTTCAGCACCTTGACTGTTCGGCCCGAGCGCATCTGCTCGAGGGGGGCCGAAAGAGACCAATCAAGTGCGGCACCGTCGATGGGTGTGGTCTTCCGCGTCCGGGAACTCATAGCCGCTGCCGGGCGTGCGTGGTCGTGGTGTTTGTCGGATCCGGCGGGGGCACGGCCGAGAGTAGGGCCGTGAGGTCGCGCGAGACCTCGCCGGGGTTGGAACAGCCGTGGGAGATGAGCGCGCGGGAGCGCGGCTTCGGTCAGGCCGTATCGGATATGGACGGCGTCGTGGTTCCCGGGAACTCGAATGTGCCGGAGTCGTCCGTCGGTCTACGTGCGTTGCGCGGAGTCGTCCCGAATCTCACTGCGGAGAACGTGTTTGAGGATCTTGCCGGAAGGGTTGCGCGGGATGTCACGGACGATCAGATCGCGCGGCAGTTTGTAGTCCGCGACGTATTCGGCGGCGTACGTCCGCAGCTCCTCGAGGGTCACCTCGCGACCGGGAACCGGGGTCACGATCGCGACGATGGTCTCCCCGAATGTGGCGTGGTCCAGGCCGACGACGGCAACGTCCTGGACGTCGGGGTGCCCCGCGAGGGCGTTCTCGACCTCGATCGAGTAGACGTTGCGGCCGCCGGTGATGATCATGTCCTTGAGCCGGTCGACGATCGTGATGAAACCGTCGGCGTCGCGGACGGCGAGGTCCCCGGTGTGCAGCCACCCGTCTCGGATGGTCTCGGCGGTGGCCTCGGGCTTGTTCCAGTAGCCCTTCATGATGGTCTCGCCGCGCAGGATGATCTCGCCGGTCATCCCCGTCGGGACATCGTTGCCATCCGGATCGACCAGCCGGAACTCGGCATTCGTGATCGGCCAGCGTCCCGTCGCATCGGGACGGACGGCGACCTCGTCAGGCGTGGAGTAGATGCCGGTGGGGCCACCCTCGGTCGGCCCGCACAGCTGGAAGAAGCCGACGTCCGGGAAGGTCGTCACGAGTTTCGCGACCGCAGTCGGCGGCATCGGTGCCGCCCCGAAGAAGCCGAGCCGCCAGTGCGAGAGGTCGCGCCGCTCGAGGTCGGGGACCGTCAACATCATCTGATACATGGTGGGAACACCGAGGAAGACGGTGATCCGGTATCGCTCGAGGGCGTCGAGGACGGCGGCGGGCTCGAATGCCGGCAACACGACGTGGGTGGTGCCCATCGAGAAGCCGCTGAGCACGAACAGCACCAGTTCGGCGCAGTGGTACATCGGTGCCACGTGCAGGTTCCGGTCGAAGGAGTTGACGCCGAGCGAGGACACCGCGTGGCCGACCCACAGCAGCCGGTGGTGATCGAACAGCGCACCCTTCGGTTTCCCGGTGGTGCCGGAGGTGTAGATGATCATGCAGTCGTCGTCCTCGCGCACCTCGACCTGTGGGTCGCTGTCCGGCATGGAGGACGCCAGCTGGACGAAATCGTCGAAGCCGTCCGCGCCGTCCAGCGAAAGCGCCGGGGCAGCGGGCGCCTGCTCCAGCTTGGCCAGGTCCCGCACCGCCGCGACGGTGTCCCCACCGAACAGCAGCACCGACGCGCCGGAGTCCTCGAGCAGATACGCCAGCTCCCGGGCCGTGGACCGCGGGTTGAACGGGGAGACGATCGCGCCGACCTTGAACGCGCCGTACAGCGCGAGGAGGAAGCGGTCGGAGTTCGGCGACAGCACCGCCACGCGGTCGCCCTTCTGCACGCCGAGGGACAGCAGCGCGTTGGCGTACTGGTTGATTTCCCGGTCGAGCTGCCCGTAGCTGCGCTCGACGCCCTCGAAGATCAGCGCGGGCCGGTCCGGGTGGCGGCGTGCGTTCAATGTCAGTTGTCCACCAAGGGTTGCCATGATTCTCCTATGATCGGCGGGTGGTCTGCTAAGCAAATGTGGGGGGACGTTTGGTGAGGACGGCGTCGGCGCCCTCGGCGAAATCCGGTGTGCCGATGAGTTCGATCTGTCCGGCTCGTTCACGCTCGAGGGCGTGGTCGAGGTGGCCCAGGGTGGACGCGGCGAGCGCCCGTCTGGTCAGTTCGAGGGCGCGCCGCGGCCCGGCTCCCAGCGTGCCGGCGACGGCCTCGACATGGGCCGCGAGCTGGTCATCCGGCAGGATCCGGGCCACCAAGCCGGTCTGGGCGGCGTCGGTGGCGGAAAGCCGCTGCCCGAGCAGCGCTAATTCTGTAGCCCGCGCCCGGCCGATCGCCGCGGCGACGAGCGCGGTCGCGCCGCCGTCGGGCATCAGCCCGATGCTGGTGAACGACAACAGGAAATACGCGCTTTCGGCGGCGTAGGTGAGGTCTGCGGCGCAGGCGAGCGCCACTCCGTACCCGACCGCGGGGCCGTTGACGGCGGCGATGACGGGGACCGGCGCGGAGACGATGCCGCGGATCACCCGGTTCGCGGCGTCCATCACCACCTCGGGTTCCTCGCCCGTCACCGCGGTCAGATCCGCTCCCGTGCAGAAGGCTCTTCCCGCGCCGGTGAGCACGATCGCGCGGGCACCGGTCGCTTCCGCCCCGCTGATCGCGGTGTCGAGTGCGACCAGGTCGTCGACGCCGAGGGCGTTCATGCGGCCGGGCCGGTCGATCGTGATGTGAAGCAGGCGGCCGGTGCGGACGGTCCGGATAGCGGTCGGGGTCATCGGATCAGCCGAGCCGCTCGATGATGGTGACGTTGGCTTGTCCGCCGCCCTCGCACATGGTCTGCAACCCGTAGCGTCCGCCGGAGCGTTCGAGTTCGTGCAGCATGGTGGTCATCAGCCGGGTGCCGGTGGCGCCGATCGGGTGGCCGAGAGCGATGGCGCCGCCGTTGGGGTTCACCCGCTCCGGGTCGGCGCCGGTCTCCTGCAACCACGCCATCACGACCGGGGCGAACGCCTCGTTGACCTCGAACACGTCGAAGTCGTCGATGCGCATGCCGGTCCGCTCGAGTGCCCGTTCGGTGGCGGGGATCGGTGCGGCGAGCATCATGACCGGATCGGCGCCGAGCACGGTCAGGTGATGGATCCGGGCCCGCGGAGCCAGGTCGTGGCGGCGTACCGCCTCGGCGGAGGCGATGAGCATGCCCGAGGCGCCGTCGGAGATCTGGCTGGCGACCGCGGCGCTCAAGCGCCCCCCCGGCGTGAGGCTCGGCAGGGCGGCCATCTTCTCCGGTGTGGTGTCGGCGCGCGGTCCTTCGTCGGTCGTCATCTGCTGGTAGGGGAGGATCTCGGCGGCGAAGCGTCCGCCGGCGATCGCCTGCAGCGCCCGGCGGTGGCTTTCCAGGGCGTACTGCTCCATCGCCTCCCGGTCGATTCCCCACTTTTCGGCGATCATCTCGGCGCCGCGGAACTGCGAGATCGTCTCGTCCCCGTAGCGGGCCCGCCACCTCGTCGAGCCCGAGTAGGGGTCGCGCACGCCGAACGCCTCGCCCGCGGTGACCGACGACATCAGTGGGATCTGGCTCATGTTCTGCACCCCGCCCGCGACGATGAGGTCGGCGGTGCCGCTCATCACGGCCTGCGCGGCGAAATGTACAGCCTGTTGCGAGGATCCGCACTGGCGGTCGATGGTCACGCCGGGCACTGTCTCGGGCAGGCCCGCAGCGAGGGCCGCGGTGCGGGCGATATCGCCCGCCTGCGGACCGATGTTGTCCAGGCAGCCGAGGATCACGTCGTCGACCGACGCGGGGTCGACACCGTTGCGTTCGACGAGTGCGCCGATCACATGGGCCGCGAGGTCGACCGGGTGTGCGGCGGCCAGTGCGCCGCGGCGGCGGCCTACCGGGGTGCGTGCCGCGTCGATGATGTATGCCTCTGGCATTGATGTCTCCGAATCGTCGTCTCAGGTGGTCGATGGTTGACGTGTGCGCGAGTGCAGGTAGGCGTCGAGCAGGACGGTCAGCACGACGCGGCCTTCGCTGTCGACCACGGTGCTCTCGGTGGTGACGAGGGCGCGTGCCCGGTCGTCGAACTGGATGTCGTCGATGACGACGGTGCCGGTCAGCACGTCTCCTGGACGCACGGGACGGCGGAACCGCAGATCTCGGATGCCGCGCCCGGCAATGGCCGCCCAGCTGTGCCCCACTGCGTCGAATGTCAGCCGTTGCAGGATCGCCAACGTGTGGATTCCACTGGCGATCAGGCCACCGAACTGGCCGTCCTGCGCCGCCGCCCGGTCGATGTGAAACCACTGGGGATCCCAGTGGGTGGCGAAGTCGACGAGTTCGGCCTCGGTCACCGTGTGTGAGCCCAAGTCGAAACGCTGGCCGATGCCCAGGTCCTCGGCGTATACAAGGCGTGTGTGCTCATGGTGCGATCCCACCTGCACGCCGACGGGTTTCACCGCGGCGCCATGCGGATCGCGCCGTCGAGGCGGATGGTTTCGCCGTTGAGCATCGGGTTGGTCACGATCGCCTCGACCAGCTGCGCGTACTCGGCGGGGTCGCCGAGCCGGTTCGGGTGCGGCACCTGCTGTCCCAGCGAAATCTGAGCCGCCTCGGGCAGCGTGCCCAGCAGCGGGGTCTTGAACAGGCCGGGCGCGATGGTGTTCACCCGGATCAGCAGCGACGCCAGGTCGCGGGCGATCGGCAGGGTGGCGCCGACGATCCCGCCCTTCGATGCCGAGTACGCGGCCTGTCCGATCTGCCCGTCGAAGGCCGCGACCGAGGCGGTGTTGACGATCACGCCGCGCTCGCCGTCGACGGGCTCGTTCTGCGACATCGCGTGCGCGGCGAGGCGGATGACGTTGAAGGTTCCGGTCAGGTTGACCTTGACGATCTTCTCGAATTCGGCCAGCGGGAACGGTCCGTTCTTACCGACGGTCTTGACGGCGTTGCCGATGCCGGCGCAGTTCACGGTGATTCGCAGTGAGGACTCCGCGTTGGCGCGCTCGACCGCCTCGGTGACCGCGGCCTCGTCGGTGACATCCGCCGGAGCGAATTCCACGGTGTCGCCGAGAGCAGCCAGCGCATCCGTGTTCGCGGTGGGCAGGTCGACGGCGATTACCCGGGCGCCCGACTTGGCGAGGGCGGTGACGGTGGCCAGTCCGAGGCCCGAGGCTCCGCCGGTGACGAGTGCGTTGGTTCCGGTGATATGCATGAATACTCCTGACGAAATAGGTTGAGAACATCGGGTTTTTGACAAAGTGAGGTGTGACTGACGCAGTGGTGTCACTGCGCGAAGGTCAACCTCATAAGGCGCGGCCGATGAGTTCCTTCATGATCTCGTTGGTGCCGCCGTAGATCTTCTGCACGCGGGAAGCGGCGTACATCTGCGCGATCGGGTACTCCATCATGTAGCCGTAGCCACCGAAGACCTGCAGGCAGCGGTCGACGATCTCGCACTGCTTGTCGCTGCCCCACAGCTTGGCCATCGACGCGGTCGCCGCGTCGAGGGTGCCGTCGAGGTGACGCTGGATGCAGTGGTCCATCAGGGTCTTGCCGGCCAGCACGTCGGTCTTGCACTCGGCGAGTACGAACTTCGTGTTCTGGAAGTTCAGGATCGGCTTGCCGAAGGCGTGACGTTCCTTGGCGTACCTGATGCTCTCCGCCACCGCGGCCTCGGCCACCGCGACACCGCCGACACCGAGGATCAGCCGCTCACGCTGCAGCTGACCCATCAGCTGGTAGAAGCCCTGCCCCTCGACGCCGCCGAGCAGATTCGCTGCCGGCACCCGCATGTCGGTGAACGACAACTCGCGGGTGTCCTGGCCGTGCTGGCCGATCTTGTCCAGCACCCGCCCACGCTCGAACCCCGGAAGATTCTCCGTCTCCGCGACGAGCAGCGAGATACCCTTGGAACCTTGGCTCGGGTCCGTTTTGGCGACGATGACGAGCAGGTCGCAGTGCGACGCGTTCGAGATGAACGTCTTCGAGCCGTTGATCACGTAGTGGCCGCCGTCGCGAACCGCGGTGGTCCGTACGGCCTGCAGGTCCGAGCCGGTGCCGGGTTCGGTCATCGCAATGGCGAGGACGCTCTCACCGCTCGCACATTTCGATAGCCAGCGCTTCTTCTGGTCCTCGGTGGCATAGGCGGCGATGTAGTGCGCGACGATCGTCGAGTGCACGGCGAAGCCGAACGCGGTGTCGTGGGCGTAGGCGATCTCCTGCTGCACGATCGCCTCGTGGCCGAAGTTGCCGCCCCCGCCGCCGTATTCTTCGGCGATGTCGAGGCACAGCAGTCCCGCGGCGCCGGCCTTGGTCCAGAACTCGCGGTCGACCTGGTGCTGCGCGGCCCAACGGTCCTGGTTCGGGGTGGCTTCCTTGCGGAAGAACTCGGCGGCGTGCTTACGCAGCAGCGCCTGATCGTCGGTCTCCCACGGGGAGCGGTAATCGGGGAACAGCTCGCTCATGATCGGTCCTACTTTCCGGTGAATTCGGGGGCGCGCTTGGCGAGGAACGCGGCCTGGCCCTCGCGGCTGTCGGCGGAATGGATGGCAACGTGAAAGTTGCGCTTCTCGTGCTCGAGTCCTTGCGCCAGAGAGGTTTCCAGGGCCTGGAGGGCGGCATCCTTGGCCAGCTCCACCGCGAGCGGTGAGTTGGCGGCGATCCGCTGCGCCATGGCGACCGCCGCTTCGAGGGCGGTGCCGTCCGGGACGGTCTCGGCGACGATGCCGGCCGCGCACGCCCGCTGTGCGGACAGGAAGTCGCCGGTGAGCAGTAGGGCCATCGCCTTGGACTTGCCGACGGCCTGAATCAGGCGCTGGGTTCCGCCGCCGCCCGGGATCACGCCGAGCTTCACCTCCGGGACACCGAACTTGGCGGATTCGCCGGCGATGACGATGTCGCAGGCAAGCGCCAACTCGCAGCCGCCGCCGAGTGCGAGGCCCTCGACCGCAGCGAGGACCGGCTTCGGGAATCGGCCCAGGTCGGCCCAGATGGTGCCGCCCAGCGCGGCTCGATCGCCGAGCAGCGACTGGTCGCGAATGGCGTCGAAATTGGTGATGTCGGCTCCGGCGCAGAAGATCCCGC
Organism: Rhodococcus sp. 5A-K4; assembly: GCF_046097995.1. Taxonomy (NCBI): domain Bacteria; kingdom Bacillati; phylum Actinomycetota; class Actinomycetes; order Mycobacteriales; family Nocardiaceae; genus Rhodococcus; species Rhodococcus sp. 5A-K4. Next base: position 58,297 of record NZ_JBJURM010000032.1, on the reverse strand, counting down.
CGGCGCCGGTGAGCACGATGGCACGGATCTCGTCGTCGTGCCGAGCCGCGACGAGCTCGGTGTTCAAGGCGGTGAGCACCGCCTCGTTCAGACTGTTGCGAGCCTTGGGCCGGTTGATCTCCAGGATCAGGAGGTGGCTGTCGCGGGCCGTGCGTAGCGGGGCGTTGTCGGGGTTCATCGGACGTCCTCGTAGACGTTGGTGTGCGCGGCGCGCATGGCCTTCTTGTCGAGCTTGCCGACGCTGGTGCGGGGCAGCTGGTCCAGATACAGGACGGTCTCGGGCAATTGCCATTTGGCGAATGCATCGGCGAGCAATTCGTGGATCTCCGACAGTGGAAGTTCCTGCCCGTCGGTCGTCACGACGAGTGCTACTGGACGCTCCTGCCACTTCGGGTGCGGGACGCCGATGACGGCCGCCTCGGCGATCTTCGGATGGGCAACGAGTGCGTTCTCCATGTCGATGGAGGAAATCCATTCGCCACCCGACTTGACCACGTCCTTGATCCGGTCGGTGATCTTCAAGTAACCATTCGGGTCGATGGTCCCGACATCGCCGCTACGCCAATACCCGTCGAGGAACTTGTCGGCGTCGTCGTCGAGCTTGTGATAGCGCTCGATGATCCACGGTCCGCGCAGCAGCACTTCACCCTGACTCGTGCCGTCGTGCGGGAGATCGTTGCCTTCCGCGTCGACGATCCGGATGTCGATGCCGTTGACCGGCAAACCCTGCTTACGCTTGAGATCCCACTTCTCCTCGTCCGAGATCACACCGCGCAGCGAGGGCTTCAGTCCCCGGTTCACCGCGACCAGAGGGGTGGTCTCGGTGGCGCCGTAGGCGTGGATGACGTCGGCTCCAGTGATGTCGTGGAAGTCGCGCATCAGCGACAGCGGCGGCTCGGTGGCACCGGACAGCAGCCGCGCGCGGGAGAAGTCCGGTGCGACCGCAAGCGTCTTGATGTAGTTCATCATGGGCTGGAAGATCGCCGGCGCACCGTTTGCGACGGTGACTTGCTCCGCGATCATCGCGTCCACGAGGACGGATGTGTCCTCGGCGATGTAGCGACCGGGCAGCACGATTTTTGCGGCACTGTAGGCGGCCGCCTGGGGTAGGCCCCAGCCCTGGCCGTGGAACATCGGCGTGATGAGCATGACGGCATCGTCGCTGCTCATCCCGAGTCCGGCGACCTCGGCGAGGGTGTGCAGGTAGATGCCGCGATGCGAGTAGTAGATGCCCTTGGGCCTGCCGGTGGTGCCGGTGGTGTAACACGCGCTGTAGGAGGAGGTTTCGTCGATGACCGGCCAGTCGATCTCCGGGCCGGCGTCCGCGAGCAGGTCCTCCCAGTGCACCGCGTGCGGGAGCGTGGTGGTGATGTCGGCCAGCGGCTTATCGGTCATCACCACCCACGTCTTCACGTTCGGCGTATGCGGTGCCAGCGCCTCGGCAACCGGAAGCAGCGACTCGTCGATGAGGACCACCGATGCATCACTGTGTCCGGTGACGTAAGCGAGATCCTCTGGCGCCAAACGCAGGTTCATCTGCAACATCACGGCAGCGAGGCCGGGAATCGCCCAGTACAGCTCGTAGTGCCGCTTGCTGTTCCAGTCGAGGATCCCGACCACATCGCCCGGCCCGACGCCGATCGAGCGAAGTGCATTGGCACTTCGTTGGATTCGCGCGTAGGCATCGGCGTAGGTGTACCGGTCCCAGCCGCCGTCCGCGGTGCGGTACACGATCTCCTGCTCGGGATAGGTGCGCGCGGCGTGCCGGATGATGGTGGTGGTGTTGAGTTGATAGTGGTCGCCGTGGGTGGAGGGCAGGCCCCTCACGATCTCGTGGCTCATGACGTCCTCAGATGCGTTCGATGATGGTGGCGTTCGCGGTGCCGGTGGCCTCGCAGACGGTCTGCAAGCCGAACCTCTTGCCGGAGCGTTCGAGTTCGCAGAGCAGGTCGGTGAGCATCCGGGCTCCGGTCGAGCCCAGCGGGTGGCCGAGGGCGACGGAGCCGCCGTTGACGTTCAGCTTGTCGTCCGGGACGCCGAATTCCCGTTGGAAGATCAGCGGCACACCGGCGAAGGCCTCGTTGACCTCGAACAGGTCGATCTCCTCGACGGCCAACCCGCTTCGGCCGAGCGCCTTGTGGGCGGCGTCGAGGATCGCGGTGAACTGGATGATCGGGTCGGCGGCGGCGACCGACAGCGCGCGGAACCGGGCGCGTGGGATGAGGCCGTTGCGCTCGGCGTACTCGCGGTCGGCGATCAGCAGCGCGGCCGCGCCGTCGCTGATCTGCGAGGAGTTGGCCGCCGTGGTCCGCCCGTCGGCGCCGAACACGGCTTTCAGGCTCGCCATCTTGGCGGGGTCGATGTGCTCGCGGATGCCCTCGTCCGAGTCGATGACCGGACCGGTCGGGTCGTCGGGGTCGGCGGTGATCGGCACCATCTGGTCGCGGAACTTCCCGGCCCGCGTCGCGGCGTGCGCCCGCTCGTGGCTGCGAGCGCTGAACGCGTCCAACGCCGCTCGGCTCAGGTCGAACCTCTCGTTCATCAGCTCCGACGACGGGCCCTGCGCCATCAGCCCACCGTCGTAGCGGTCGAGTTCGCGCGGGCTGTACTGCGGGCCGAGCGGCGCGCCGGGCAGGAACGCCGGAGGCATCGGCACCCGTGACATCGACTCGACGCCGCAGGCGATCACCAGGTCGTGGGAACCCGCCATCACCGCCTGGGCGGCGAAGCTGACCGCCTGCTGCCCTGAACCGCACTGGCGGTCGATCGTCACCGCGGGGACCGACTCGGGCAGCCCGGCGGCGAGCACCGCGTGGCGGCCGAGATTGCCCGACTGGACATCGTGCTGGATGACGCAGCCGGTGATGACGTCCTCGATCGCGGCGGGGTCGACGCCGGCGCGGGCCACAAGCTCCCGCAGCGTCTGCCCGAGCAGGTCCACCGGATGCCATGCGCTGAGGATCCCTCCGCGACGGCCGACCGGGGTCCGGACCGCGCCGACGATAACGGCCTCGCGAACACTCATGACAAAGCTCCTTGTGCTGAATTACGGGGTGCCGAATCGCGGATTCCGATCAGGGGAATGTCGAGGCGCTTCGCGACCTCCTCCCATTCGCGCGTCGGCTTGGAAAGAAACGTCTGCTCGAGCTCCTCCTGGGTGCCCTCGACACCGAGACCGGCGCGGGCGCGCTCCCAGAAGTGCGGCTCGAGCGCGGCCAGCGCGACGTGGCCGTCGGAGCTGGAGTAGATCCGGTAACCGGGATGCGCCCCGCCGAGCGGCGCGCCCGCTCCCATCAGACCGTGCCGAACTGCGGCGCCGGCGTCGGCGGCCGCCTGTTCGAGGACGACCCGCTCGCGGTGTCCCACGCCGGACTCCGCGGCCACGCGCAGGGCGAGCAGGGCCGCGGACACGGCGCGCTCGGCGCCGAGCAGGTCGGCCACCGGGACGGTCGGCATCGTCGGCGGCTGGAGAGTGCCGTGCAGGGCCTGGTACGTCAGGTCATGGCCGGGCTGCTCCGCCGCGATCCCGTCGTGCCCGACGATCTCGATATGCGACAGGTGCGGATTCGCCGCGGTCAACTCGTCCAGGCCGAGCTTGACCAGCGCCGAGGGGCGCATGGCGGTGAGCATCAGGTCGGCACGCGACAGCTCGCGCGCCGCCACCGCCCGATCAGCGGGGTCCTTGAGGTCGAGGGTCACGACCCGCTGGCCCACAGTGAGCTCGTCGTACCACGTCGGCGCCACGGCCCGCAGCGGGTCGCCGGCCGGCGGTTCGATCTTGGTGACGGTGGCGCCCAGCGCCCGTAGCCGCGCGGCGGCGAGCGGGCCCGGCAGATTGATCGCGAGCGACACCACCTGCACGCCCTGCAGCGAACTCGACTGCGACATCATCAACCCCTTTTTGACTATACTGATGTATAGCCATTAATGCGCATGTACTGTCTAATGTCAAGGGTGTATGCTTTTTTCTCTGATAGGAGGCAATTTCTGTGACCGACCCCCGCGCCAGTGACGAGGACCTCACCGCGAAGGCCCGCATTCGCAACGCCGCGCTCGACCTCTACGCCGAGCGCGGCGAGGATCGCGTCTCGATGCGCGCCGTCGCCGCCGCCGCCGGGGTCGCCGTGGGATTGGTGCAGCACCACTTCAAGACCAAGGACGGGCTACGCGTCGCCGTCGAGCAACTGGTCGTCGACTATTACGCTCTGGCGATCGCCTCTGTGCCGGACGAGGGCGCCCCAGCGCAGGTCGCCGCCGCTCGAGACGAGGCGGTGCGGCACATGCTCGCGACGCATCCGACGGTGGTGAACTACATCCGGCGCGCTGTGCTCGATCCGCAGGGAAAGAGCGAGTTACTCGAGCGGCTGACCGACCTGAGTCGCAGAGAGATCTCCAAACTCCGCTATTCGGGCAAGACCTCGACACGGCGATCCGAGTCCTCACAGGTCATCGGGCTGATGGTTCGTCAGCTGGGGCAGCTGCTCATGCAGCCGATGATCGATGACATGTGTGACTTCCTCGACCGGACGGGCGTGCCGCACAGCGACAAACTGACGCTCTCCGTGACCGTAATCTAGCGGTAGTTTGTTGGGTCAGGTCGGAGGTAGAGGTGCAGGCCGTGGCCTGTTTCGCGGCTCAGGAGAGACTTCCGCCGACATGCGTCGTCAGGTCCTGAGCGGTCATCCGCCACCCTTCGACTCGCGCTACTCGTCGTCGTCGGCGTCCGGGTCGCGCAGCGGTCGGTGAACTCCGCTGGGGTCGGGCAGGTGGAAGCTGTAGTGCCCGTCGATGCCGATGTGGGCGCGCACGAACGCCGACAATCGCTCGACATCGGTGTCGAGCACCGGGTATCCGCCGGCTCGCAGCGCGGCGAGGGCGCGGTTCTCGTAGACGGTGTTCCACACGACGACGCAATTGAGCACCAATCCCAGCGCCGAGAGCTGGTCTTCCATGCCCTCGTAGTAGGCGCGGGTCATCTCGCCCTTGCGGCCGTGATAGATCGTGCGCGCCAGGTCGTGACGACCCTCGACGAGATTGGACTGGGCCTTGCCCTCGCGCCGGTAAGGTTCGTCGTCGGCCAGGCGCAGGATGTGCAGGGTCTTGAAGATCCGCCCGAAATGGGCGATGGCCTGGCCCAACGCGGTCGGCTGCCCGTCGCGGGAGATCATCCTGGTGACCTCGTGCGCCGACACCTCACCGGAGTGGATCGACACCGCGATCCGGCACATGTCCTCCCAGTGCGCGGCGATCTTGGCGGTGTCGATCACCCCGCGCGCCGCCTTGTCCAGCGGCCCGTAGTCGGCTCGGGCGTCGATGCGCCACAACCGCTGATCGGGCAGGTTCGCCAGCTGCGGCCGGTACTGGCGGCCGATCAGATGCAGCAGTCCGAACACGATGTCGGAATACGACCCGGTGTCGGTGATGATGACCTCCGGAATCCGCCCGCCGTGCTGGGACACGATCACGTCGATGGTGTGCAGCGAATCGCGAGGTGTTCCGCGCAGCACCTTGCCTGCCAGCCCGGCGGACTGGTCGTTGAGCATGTTCAACCAGGTGATGCCCAGTTTCCGGCCGAAGTACTTCGGGTTCGGGCGGGCGTTATGGGTGCGCACGGGCACCACGAACCGCATCCCGTCCACCGAGGCGACCAGCCCGCCGCCCCACGCTTGGGCCAGGGGGATGTCGGCCTGGGCGTCGACCAGCACGGCGTTGGCCGCCTCGATGGTCTCGGCCCGCACGTAGCACTGGTCGACGTGCAGCAGCCGATCCCTGGTCAGGGCGTCGACACCAGGCGTTGTCACCGGTTTGAACCCGACGTTCATCGCATAGGAACAGAGCACGGCCGCCACCGACAAGCCGAGGTCGGCGACGCGGGCCTCGTTGCCCGAGGTGTGGGTGAACGCCTCGGTGAAACCGGGATGCCAGCTCATCACCTCCGTGACCAGTTCCGGCAGGTCCACACGCGGGATCATCGCCTCCACCCGGCGGCGCAGGTCGACCAGCGACGCGGGCTCGGCCTTGGCGTCCAGCGCGGCGACGTGCAGTTTGCCGTCGGCGTCGATGCTGGCTGGGGTGTCCTCGCCCAGCCGTGCGGCCAACTCCCGATAAGCGGTCTCCAACGCCGTCGCGTGATCGGTCAGCAGCTGCGTCGGCGCGGCGGGCAGGCCCAGCGCGTTCATGCCGGCGTCACGCGCAGCCTCCCAGGCTTCGCCTGCCAGCAGGTGCGCCCGCGGGTCGCGCCACCGCGACGAACGCACCGCGAAGATGCTGCGGTGCTTGAGGTGTCGGTGGAACTGTTCCAACACGCAGATCGTGTAGGAGTTCCGGTCGACGGTGCCCTCCGGTCGGCCCGGCGTGTAGATCAAGCGCTTCCACGCGCCGACGATCAAGTCGTGGTCGACCTTGCGGGCGTCCAGCAGGTTTGCCGGGATCTTGCCCGACGACCTGGATGTCAGCAGCTCGGCGAGGGTCTTCATTGCCGCCAGGACGGCGGCGCCGTCACTGGTCGCGCCGAACTCGATCGTGTCCATCAGCATCGACAGGAACGGGCGGACCGTGGCGAACTTGCCGGCCAACTCGATCAACCGCTGCCCATCCAGCTCCGCGTCGTCGGCGGGCACCAGCTCGTCGACCGCCTGGACCGCGTGCCGCAACTCGGCCCGGGTGACGGTCTTCTCGATCATGTCCAACACCACGCCCAGCCCGACGTCCTGGTTGACCTCGACCATCTCCAGCAGCACCTTCACCGCTGCCGCGAGCTTGCCTGCGTTGCGTGACACCCTCGGATAGCGACGCAGCTTCTCCTCGCGAGACTCCCGCTCGGCCTTGGACAGAAGCTTCGTCGTCATCAACATGTCGAAGGTCTCCAACACGTCGTCGACCGCCCGCGCGCTCAACACAACGACCGTCGCGGCCAGCACCGCCAAGCGCTGCTCACGCGTGGGCAGCCGCCGCAGCGCGGCGGCCTTGCTCGCCAACCCGTAGGTCGCCAACCCCGTCAACCGACGCGGCGGGATCGCCCTCACGTCGATGCTGTCCACCCCGACCGCTTGCAGGTCGACAACCCTGCGCAGCGCCGCGAGCATCCCCTTCGACGACGCCTTGAACACGCCCTTGCGCAGCCGCTCCAGCTCGCTGACCTTCTGCCCGCCCTCCGCAGGAACCTCCAGCAGCCGCAACAAGGCAGACGCGGACTCCGAGGTCAGCTGCTCGCCGAGCTGGCGCCACAACCGGGCGTCCGCCGCGTTGCGGCCGTCGCCGATCAGCCGCTCCAACGTGGTGATCCCCGGCAGCAGCGCCTGACGCTTCCGCAGCCATGTCACTGCGTCGCCGAAGATCGCCTTCGGTCCGTCGCCGGTCATCCACGCCTGGTCGACGATCCACGACGTGAGCTCCGACTCCATCTCGCCGAACGGCTTGAGTCCGTACACCTGCTGGATTTCCCAGGCGTGTTCGAGCTTGGTCTTCTCCCGATCGGTGTACCGCTTCACCATCGACGGATCGGAGATCTCCAACTGCTCGGCCAGATACTCGATCAACGCGGGCGGGACATCCAGCGGATCAGCCAGGAACATTCCCAGGTGACGCACCGTCACCACCTGCACCGCGAACCCCAGACGGTTGTAGTCGCGCCGCCGCGCAGCGATCAGCCGCCGGTCCTCGTCATCCAAGTAGCAGTAACGCTCCAGCTCCTGCCGAGACAACGCACCGAACCGGCCATAGCCGCCCTCATCAGTCACGACGACATGAAATCACCTACAGCGCAAGGTCGCTCGGCGATTGCCCCTTAGCGCCGGATTTCGTCAATCTGCTCCCCGACCCCCGAGAGGGCCCGGCCGTGACAGAGATGATTCGGTTGTCATCAATCGCCCCGGGGTATCCGCCTTGTTGACCACGGCAGCATTGTGTTCAGGCCGAGACGAACACGATCTTGCCGACCAGCTCGGCGACGCCGACGCCGGCGCTCTCAAAAAGCTCACCACCACGCTCGTAAACGACTTCCTCGCCTCTCACCGGCAACGCAGAAACGACCTCGCCCAAGACCCCCACCATGTCGCCGACGTCCTGCGCATCGGGAACCAGCGCGCGAACGAAATCGCCCAACAGACCCTCGATGAAGTCGGAACCGCAATGGGCACCATTTACTGATCGACTCCTACACATAGCGCACTCCAGTAGTTTGGACATTCATCGTGTTGCGACGATCCCTGGAATCCGCCATCCCGGCGCAGGCCTTTCTGGTGGTGACTCTTATCCGAATCGGATGTGCATGTTGGTTGCGACCCCTTCTGAGTCCGACTGGACCATCGGTCCGCGCGGGCAGTAGCAGCCTCCGCTGTCTTGCTTCGCTGTCTTGAACGAAGTGGGTGAAGCACTTGTTGTTTCTCGTAGCCACCGTGTTCCGCGGCGCGGGGTACAACGACAAAACGTGTGGTGGTGGCTGTTTCGGTCATGGCGAAGCGGCGGGGTCGAAAATTGCGATTTGGGCGCTGTTCGGCTTCCTGCGGCTTTGGGTGTGCGTTTGACCATCGAAAAATGAACGACAATCCGTAGAACAGTTGACGATCAGGCTTCGAAGGTAGCGTCGAAGTTCCGGCGAGCCAGTTCGATATGAGGCAGGTTCGTCGACGCCCACGCCAGTAAGGCATCGATCGGCTCGCGCGCAGTTTTGCCCAACGGTGTGATCCGGTACTGCACCGCGACCGGTCGCATGTCGAGCATGCGACGGTCGATGATCCCGTTCCGCTCGAGGCGGCGCAAGGTGTTCGTCAGCGACTTCTGTGACACTGCCGGAATCGCTCGGCGGAGCTCATTGAAACGGCACGGCGCCTCGCACAACTCGTTCAGCACACTCAGCGACCACTTGTCGAGAACCTGACCAAGAAGTTCTCGATGCGCTGCGATGACCAACAAGTCGTGGTCTGTCGTGGTATTCGTCATGGAACCTGGTTTCGTTGAAGTTACCTTCTGACACCAAGTATAAACGGGATACTTACTCGATTTTCGAAATCAGGAGAGATTTCCATGTCCGTAAAGATGTTCAGCCCCACAGGTATGCTGCCTAACACCCCGTACCACCATGTGGCCGTCGCGACGGGAACCCGCCAGGTCCACGTGGCCGGCCAGGTGGCACACACCCGAGACGATTCGTCGATTCCCCCAGACCTGGCAGGCCAGGTGTCCCAGGCACTCCGCAATGTCGCACACGGATTGGCCGGCGCCGGCGCGGGGTTCCGTGATGTCGTGCGGTTGACTGTCTACGTCACTGACTGGCATCCGGACAAGATCGTGGACTTCATGGCAGGGGTAGAAGCAGTAGCAGAGGAGATAGGCCTGCCAGTGCCGATGCCGCCCGCGTCACTGATCGGGGTGGAAATACTTTTCGAGCCCGATGTTCTCGTAGAGATCGAAGCGATTGCCGTCCTCGACTGACGAAGTACACGCAGAGCCACAGCTTTCGAGTGGATCTTGGATCTGCTGCACAGGTCAACGATTTCACATATCTGTGCAGCAGATCCGCGCGATCAGCACATTTCAGTTGATCTTGATCGTCGCCGCTCGACTTTGCATCAAGGTGAGCAACGGTGCCCCCCGCACAGATTCTCACCACGCCCGGCGCCGAGCTCGATGCGTCGGAGTTCGGTGAACTTCGTCGTGATCCGTAACTCGAAAGTCCGCTGAGCCCTTCCCTGCGTGTTTGGGTGTGCGTTTTGACCATCGTCATACCGGACGGTGAAAAACGGGCGCCTGGGCGCGACTGACGTGGCGAAATTTCGTACCGAAACGTCCAATTTGGGTGTCCGTTGAATCTGTCCGTTATGGCATAGGCTCTAGTGGACAATTCGTGTTCGGCAGTGGGAGTGGCGTGAAAATCGGGTATGCGCGGTGCAGTACGGTCCGGCAGGACACGGCGGTTCAGGTGGATCTTCTGGTGAAGGCCGGTGTGGATCGTGACATGGTCTATGTCGATCATGGTGTCAGTGGCCGGCAGGCTCGTCGGCCGGGTTTGGATAATGCGATCAACGCGGCTCGGGCCGGCGACGTGTTTTGTGTGACGAAGCTCGATCGGCTGTCTCGCTCGGCGAAGGATTTGCATGAGACGGTGGAGCGGATCGCGGAGAAGGGTGTGTCGCTGTCGATTGATGGTCAGGTGTATGACCCGGCTGATCCGATGGGGAAGATGTTCATTGGCATTCTTGCGTTGATGGCGGAGTTCGAGTCGGATCTGATTCGTTCGCGCACGCGTGATGCTGTTGCCGCCGCGACGGCTGCTGGGAAGATGAAAGGTAGGCCGCACAAGCTTTCGCCCGAGGAGCGTGCGTACCTACTGCAAATTTATGAAACGGGCCAGTTCAAGATCGAAACACTATGTAAGAACACGGGTTTGAAGCGTTCGTCGCTGTATACCAATATTGCGCTTGCGCGGATCGAGCGGGAAGCTAGCGACCGGACCCCTCGGGTCGAGAACTGAGCTCGAAAGTGGGATCCGGCCACTAGGTCAATGGTGCAGATGTTGTCGGTCTAGTTGCGCCTTAAGCGATTTCGGTGCCCGTAGTTGGATCAGGCGGGCGTGAGTGCATTGCGCAGCTGTGCTGTTACCGCGTCTTCGATGCGGGTTGCGAGGTCGATGTCTTCTCGCAGGGTTGCTGATGCGTTGACTGCTCCGATGGTGCCGGCGCATAGGTTCCATGCGAGTCGGTGTGTGGTGGGGGTGTCGGTGAGTTCTCCGTCGGTGATGGAGGTTTCGATGATGTCGCTGATGGCGTCGACCCAGTGCGCGAAGGCTGCGCCGTTGTCGATGGTGGGTTCGAGGGTGAGTTTCATTCCGGCGCGCAGGTTGGTGTTCTCGGCGATTTGATGTGCGAGGGACGTGAAGATCACTGTCAGCTTCTCCCCTGCTGTGGTGCTCGGGCCGGTGGCTATTGCTTCGCTGATGGATTCGTTGACGGTGCGGTTCCAGTCAGCGATGAGGCTCCCTGCGATGGCTTCCTTGGACGGGAAGTGGAAGTAGATGGCGCCCTTGGTGAATGCGCCGGTAGCAAGGATGGTGTTGATGCTGCTGGCGCCGTATCCGTCGGTGTCGAAGTGTTGTGCGGCTACTGAGACGATTGCTTCTCGTGTTCGCACTGCTCGGGCTTGTGTGGTGCGTGCGGTGCTGCCGGTGGGGCGGCCGATGTGGGGCCGAATAGTATTGCTCATGGTCACAGGTGCTTTCTGTGGCTTGGTCCTGGTGGTGTTGCTGCACTGCCAGGACCTCTGTTGTTTTTGAGGGTGGGGCTGCTGAGGCGCGGGGCCTCGCCGGTGTCAGTGTGCTGCTGCGAGTTCGCGGTCGGTGGTGTGTTCGACGGTGTTCTCGGCGGTTCGGAGGTCGGGCAGTGGGGGGCTGTCGAATCCTGCTGCGCGGGCCGCGTTATCGAACTGGCGGTAGCGGCGCCATGCGGTCGATAGGGCGACAGGTGGGTCGCATAGTGCGGCGATCGCTTCCCAGGTGAGGTTCTGGTGCTCGAGTTTGAGCTGTGCGGCTTCTTTCACGGTTTCGGGCAGCTCCGAGTTTGCGATGAATTTCTTCAAGGCTCGGAGGTTTTGTGTCGGTGTGGTTTTCGTTTCGGTTGTTGTTGCTTCGCCGCTGCTGATCGTCTCGAAAGCGGGTGCAATGTCGGCGCTAGGCTTTTCGTCGCTGCTGTCGGTTGTCTCGAAATCGGCTGCAATGCCGACGCCCGTGTTTGCATCGTCGTGGATCGGGGCGACGGTCGTTGTCGGTCGTGCGAGACGGCTTAGTAGCCACCATGCCGCGGCTGTGGCCGTGCCTGCGCAGGCCGCCTGGATGGGTCCTTGGACCGTCAACAGCGCCAAGGTTGCGAGTGCCCCGGTGCCCGCGACTGCGTTTCGGTTCGATGTGGATGCAAGGACAGCATGGAAGCTGTGGTGGGCGTCGACCTGGGTCTTTGCGGCGCTCGGCTCGGCTTCCGTGGCGACGTCGACGGCTGGTGCTGCGCTTTCCGTTGGTGCAGCGCTTTCCGCTGGTGCAACAGGTTGGGGATTCTGGGCATGGGAATCGACGAGCTCTCGGTATGCGGCGTAGGCGATCCCGACTGCCTTCACGAGGACTGTGATGCCGTGAGTGAACGCGAGGACCAAGGCCGGCGGGATGATCGCAAGGGCAGCTGCAATGGTAGGTGCGAGTGGAATGAACCCGAGGTCTCCCCCACTTTCGGTGAACTCTCTGGCGTCGACTGCTGCGTTGTAAGCGTGGAAGGCGTTGCCCAGGATGCTGATTACGACGACGCTGACTGCGAGGGCGATGTAGAAGCCTCTGTCGCGTCTGTTCATTTTGAGTTTGCTGATGATGACGATGGCGATAGTGGAGCCGAGAATTGCACTGTCGACGATCGCAGGGAAGATCCAGGTCAGGTTTTCGGGGATCAGTGCTTGCCTTGCGAGGTCGCGTTGCACAGCGAAGGAAAGTACGAATGCGCCGGTAGTGATGCCGAGTGCGATGACGATCGCGAGTGCGAGTGCGGCAAGCAATGCGCCTAGCTGGATGCGGGCAGCCCGGAGGCTAAAGTCGTTCATGATCGGGTTTTTTCCTTCCAAGGGTTCCCGGTCTGGGGCCTCGCCGGGTTGCCTCCCGGTGGGGCTCCTTTCAGCTTTCACGTATATCCGCATCTACGGATATACGTAAATAAGAAATAGAGTCAACGTCGAGCGAGAACGTCACGTTTCACCCGGTTACTGAGGGTTTCGTCGGCCAACAGACGTTCAACCAAGACGACAAGAATCTCCTGGGCAGTCACTCGAGCAACTCCCAAGTCTCTGGCTGCTGCGCGTTGCCAATCTCCGAGCCTGTCGTTCTGGTCCGGTGACAAGTCCACGTTCTTGCGCACACTTCGCTGCAAGGGTGGAACGACGTTTTGCTCGCGTTTCTTCGTTGCAGTCTGAGGGCTTTCCATCGCAACGGACTGTTCCCGTTCAGGGATCACGTCAGGCGTTGGTTCTGGAACCCTCTTCGCTGCACTTTGTGCCCTCTCGGCGCTTGCGCGTATCCGATCCTTGGCGTTGCTCATGCCGCATCCTCGTTTCCGATTTCCAAAAGCTCTTCTACTGCATCGCCGTAGGCGGTGTTTGCTGCGTTGTCGATCGGGAGGCCGAATGCCTGAGCGAACTGTTCGCGCCGGCCGACTGTCGCCCTGAGTACGTGATCGCCGGCCTCCGTGATCATTTCGCGGAACACATCAGTGGAACTGGCGTTCGGGATGGTGCGAGTGAGGAGCACCGCGAAGATCGGATCTGCTGTCCCATCGCCTCGCAGATCATTTGCCTCTTCGAGTAGTTCGCGCACCGCGGGCAGTCTGGCGAATTCCATGGTGGTGGGCGCGAGCGGGCAGATGACATGAGTTGCAATCCGCATCGATGAGAGCACGATTCCCCGCTGTTCCTTCATGGGTGGCGTGTCGATCACGACGGCGTCGTATTTGTTGTTGGCGATGCCGGGTAGCTGCTTGTGCAGATTGTTCACCGGCATACCGATTACGGGGAAGGGCCAATCCCCCAGCGTTTGCCAGCTCAGCAGCGATTCGTTCTCCCCGTCCGCATCCACGCCCAGTACGTTCAGGCCGGCCTCGTGCAATGCGTGCAACAGGTAGGCCGCCGTAGTGGTCTTGGTTGAACCTCCTTTGAGGTTCGTAACCGTAAATACAAGCATTTGCACTCCTTCCGAGTGGTTGCAGCAGAACCCCGAACCGTTTCACGGGGCGCTGCGTTCAAGTTGTCGAAATCGAAGACTGGCGGTGCGACACATTGCTGCGGAAACGCTGATATACGGAGATGCGTGTATCCGCAATTCCGTAGATGCGGAGCTGCGGAGCTGCGGATTTCAGCGTACACGACTTTCCGCATAATCGCATTTACGGATTTCCGTATTTGCGTATGTCCGCGCAAAATCATTGAAAGGTATCTCGGAACCCTAGATCGCGCCTGGCCCTTTGCGGCCCAACTGCCGGGGCGAATACGCGGGTCGAAGCAAGTTTCGATCGCCACGGGCAAGCACATACCCGTATATACGGAACTCCGTATATACGTCTGCAAAATGCCTGTTCAAAGGAGTTTTTCAGATTGATCGGGGCAGTGCGGATTGTCAGGAAAGCTACAGACTTCGCGCAGAGGACAAGGGCAATTCAGCTTCTCTTGGGGACGAACTTTGAGAGTGCAAAGTTCGAGAAACCAGTCTCCAGTCGACCTTTGCGTTCATCGCGCATTTTGCGCCGTGGCGGCCTCCGCTCGGAAACTGATGCAAGACTGTCCACCATGTCTTCCGACAAGTGCCCGTACCCGAGCAGTGAGACACCGACCGATGAGGTCGCGGTGAAGCCTGCCCTCGAGTTTGAGTCGATCCCCTCGCCGGCCTGGAGGCTGCCTGGATTGGGGGACTTGCTCAGCGTCGACTCGGTGAAGCCGGTCCAGAAGGAAATGGTCATGGCTTCGAGGCTGGGGCCGATCTTCGAGCGCAAAATCATCAATCACCGACTGACCGTGGTCTCGGGTGTGGAGCTGGTCGCAGAGGTCAACAACGAGGCTTTGTGGGCGAAATCGGTGGGTCTGCCGATCCGCAAGCTGCGTGCAGTCGCGGAAGACGGCCTTTTCACCGCTTTCAACTCCGAACCCAACTGGCAGAAAGCTCACAACATCCTCAACGCCGGGTTCAGCCAGGCAGCGTTGCGCAAGTACCACCCGTCGATGCTGAGAGCATTGGACGGACTCACGTCCTCGTGGGATGCGGCCGCGGCCGCCGGCGGAAAGATCGATGCCACCACTGATGCGAACAAGCTCGCCTTGGACGTGATCGGACTGGCTGGCTTCGGCTATGACTTCGCGTCGTTCGATGGCGATGAGCACCCGTTCGTCGGTGCTATGTCGAGGGTTCTCGAGCACGTGAACCGCACCTCCAACGACATTCCGTTCCTGCGTAAATTGCGCGGAAACGGCGCTGACCTGCAATACGAGAAGGACATCGCGTTTGTTCGGACGGTCGTCGACGATGTGATTGCCGAGCGTCAGGCCAAGCCGGGGGAGCATCAGGACGATTTGCTCGACCTGATGCTCAACAACACCGACGAAGAGACGGGGGAGAAGCTGGACCCGGTGAACATTCGGAACCAGGTCCTGACGTTTTTGGTCGCTGGCAACGAGACAACCGCCGGCACTATCGCCTTCGCGCTGTACTTCCTGGCTCGGCATCCCGAGATCGCTGACGCTGCTCGTGCGGAGGTCGCAGACATCACTGGTGGTGAAACACCGGCCTTCGAAGACGTCGCCAAAATGCGGTACCTACGCCGAGTCGTCGACGAGACGCTGCGCTTGTGGCCGAGCGCTCCGGGATACTTCCGCAAGGTCCGAACCGACACGACTCTGGGTGGTCGCTACGCGATGCCGAAGGGATCGTGGGTATTCGTGCTCCTCCCGCAGCTGCACCGCGACCCGGTGTGGGGTGAGGATCCAGAATCCTTCGATCCGGACCGCTTCAAACCTGAGAATGTGAAGAAACGCCCAGCTCACGCCTACCGACCTTTCGGAACAGGACCAAGGTCCTGCATCGGTCGGCAGTTCGCTTTGCACGAAGCGGTCCTGTCGCTGGCAACGATATTGCAGCGCTACAGCTTTCAGTCGGATCCGGAATACAAGTTGGACGTCCGAGAAGCGCTGACGCTCAAGCCGGTCGGGCTTGAGCTCTCCTTGCAACGTCTGTAACGCCGAGTACGCTACTGGCCGGTAGTCTGCCGAGTTGCCGTAATTGTCCGGGTCTTCCCGGGTGGGGCAGCTCCCGCGGGGGCGGGGGGCAGCGGTAAGCGAGGTGTCTGTGAACGAGTGGCATTTGATCGAAACGCTTGGCAAGAGTCCAACCGTCGTCAGCGTCGGTGGCAACGTCAAGAACTGGGCAACCACCAAACGGCTCTCACCGAGCGTGGACGTTCGGCTCGACCCGATCATCGACCAGGTTCGAAGCAGCGGAACCAAGATCGTCCTGCCGGCCCTCGACAGCGCCCGAGACAAGCGGAGCTACCGGATCGAATGCCTGCCTGTTCTCGGCCCGACAGGCAAGGTTCACGCTGTTCAGCTGTGGATCGGCGACCCCGACGTCACGCCGACACCGCCGCGAATCGTTTCCGGGTTCTCCTGGCTGCTCGATCGCTTCGTCATCGCGCAAACCCTCGAAGCTGCGCTGATGTCGGGAGTTAAGCCCGAGGATCACGTTCCGGAGCGCACGCCTGCGGAGTATTACGCGAAGGCGATCAAATTCGACGATTCGGAGGCCATGCTCGCGGCCGGCCTCAATCCGGTCGACGATCAGACCTTCGACGCCGATATGAGTGTCCTGCACGCCGACGGCCGCGTGATGCGTTGGCATATGTGGGTGCGGGGGTGTGTGGAGGAAGGCGAGCGCGGGTTGCGGTTGCTCTGGCACGACGTGACCGATACGACGCCGCCGCGCCGGCCGACACTCGCTGAGTTGGGGTTGCAGGAGAGTGTGAAGGATTCGGGCATCTACACGGCCGTGTTCTGCACACAGACCGCCGTGTTGGCGTTGTGGTTGCCCGAACCAGCGCCGTGGGTGAAGTGGCGCGACATACCTGGCGCGAACCAGGTCATCCACGCTGACGATCGACATCTGTTGTCTTCGGCCCAGGACAAGTTCAATCTGGGTTCGACCGATCCGGTCCACGTCGTGGCACGTCTTCGTACTGAAAATGATGATTGGCGTCCGTCGACTTTGCGGATCAGCCCGTACCCAGGACCTTTGACCGAGCGGTTGGCGATCGTGCAGATTTCTCCGCTCACTGAAAGCTGATCGCGGCTGCTCACTGTGGTCCGAGGTCGCGCAAATGCGTGATCCACACAGGCTGCGCGGCGTTCTCACGAGCTGAGGTATCCACTTTGCGGCGGCGAGCCGTGTCGGCTGCTCGGCGAGCAACGAAACGCGCTGCTTGGCGGCCGGGGGAGTCCTCGGGCGCGGCCCATGCGTAGCGTTCTCGCTCCATCTCGAACGCCGCAGACTGGCGTTCACGTTCAGCTTTCTCCTGGTCAGCGGCGATCTGAGCGAGAACATGCGGCGCGAAGGCCAGATCCTGCTGCTTCATGAGCCAACGGATGAATGCGATGGGGTGTTTCGGGGTCGGAACCATGTTCTGGGCGTTCGCCCAGGCGTCGATCGTGTCGTTCAGATCCGCTGCCGTCCAACCGTGCGCGGCTAGTTCGGTCAGTGCCGATGCCCACCCTCGGGGGGTGTGCCGCCGCGCCCAGACCGGCGTTCGCGAATTGCTGAGCCACTTGGATGCAAGCAACAGGCCCTTCCGGATGGCTTCGACCTTCTCGACCTCAGCTTTGGACTCCTTGCGCCGCGGAGCGGCTCGTTTATTCACAGATCGTTTTGTATTAAGAACCTCTCTACGAGAGGGAAGAGATAAAAGATGACCCCTACGGGGATGGGGTGCCATCTTTATAGATCCGTCCACGTAGACACGGGTTTTATCCACAGGCTTGCGCGGGTGAAGTGCCCAGACTGAGGCCCATCCTCGGCCCTTGTCGCCCACCCGGTATGAACCCTGTCGTTCACCCTTCTTCCTACGAAGCCGTCCACGGAAGACCTCGGTGGCCACTCGAAGCAGTTTCAGGGCATGACGGGCACGCTGCACGGTTCTCTCACCCTTGCCCGTGCGTTCGATGGTCTTATCGAGAGACAAACGTGATTCACGGCCAGTGTCGAACTCAGCGACTGACGCCATGACTGTGGCGACAGCTAGGAGAGTCTTGAGGCTGATTCCGCCGCCTGTCGTTTTGACCAGGGCGGGGCGAATGTTTTTGTATTCGGCCGTATATGCCTCGCGGACAGCGATTTCCACCCAGTGCTGAGCGCCCTGCCAGATGGGGATGCCGTTGTATGCGCCGTCGCCGAGGTCGAGCCGCATCTGGCAGTACCGCCGGCACGCTTCTTTCGGCCCGCCAAGGGCCTTGATGAACATCGGTGTGAGCGATTGGCACTGATGCCCGCGTACGTGCCCGCGGACTGTGCGGGGTGCGCGGGCTGTGCCGTACCGGCGACGCGTGGGGCTGCTCCCGCAGTACGGGCGTTGTTCGGATGTGGGCGCGTGCTTCATCACCAAGACACGCGAAAAATCAGTTATTGAATCTGCAACAGGGCGCGATGTACCCTGAGACCAGTCCTCCAAGACTGTCCCTTCGGGGAAGCGCAGTACCACCGAGAGCGCGAGTTACCAGCTCAACCTCTCACCCACTTCGAAACCCTCGGCCTGCCCGCCGGGGGATTTTCGATTTCTAGGGGGTTCGTGCTACTGCAAAGCGTGTGAAATTGTCACGTATTCTCCTGCCGGAGAAGGGGTTTCGCTACGCAGTCAGCGGCAGAACCTCCTCACGGTGCAGCTTCTGATCGAGTCCAAGATCGAACAGGATTCCCTGGTCAAGCTCGACCACGAGTTCAGAGTGACCAGTTACCAGTGCCAAGACATCGGCTACGAGTTGGCTCTCCGAACTGACACCCGTCTTGGCCCGAAGCTCTTCGAGCGCCTGGGCCACGTCCACAGGAAGGCGTGTCGACACGCGAGTGCGATTGCCTTTACTTGGGTTAGGCATATGCCTCTCCTTTCGATCCTGCGCCTGAACGTGCGCCAGGTTCACCGCCATCTTGCGCCAAGTTGGCGGTTTCGTTCGCGTGACACGCCGCACTGAATGTTAGATCACCGAAATAATGCCGCGGGAGCGTGATTTTGTTGCGTGATTTATTACTTAGATCTTGCGCGTGTCTCGCGTGTCTCACGGCCACGTTCCCAAACTTCGACCACCTGCGCCGTCTCGACGTTGTAAAGCTCCGCAATCGCGGAGACACGCTGGTCATTAACCGGTTTCATGCCCTTTTCGATCTCGGCAAGAGAGGTGGGCGAGATTCCAAGACGTTCGGCAGCTTGGATTTGAGTTAGGCCGGCACGCACCCGAAGGTCACCCATGCGCAATCTGTTGTCCGGAATCGGAACCAACACACTGATCGACACGTCGAGCTCCTGTGCAATCTGCTTGAGCACCGGGGGAGCTGGCGTGGAACGCCCCGTCTCCCAATGGGAAACGGACTGACGGCTGGACCCTATTCGCACAGACAAATCGTCTGGCGTCAGCCCCGCTTTGACACGCAACTCACGGAGCCTGTCGGCCCGAAAGCCGCGCACTCCACTCCGTGGCACTTCATCAACTCCTGGGGTCAGATCGCCTGCTCGCTCGCTCATTCTTGCGCCTCCCTGGAGTGGTACCCGCCACTAGCCCGCGTCATCGTTGCGTGTTATTGTTGACAGCAATGCTAGCGCGGAGCGTCAGTGAGCGTAGCGAGGATCGAGGTGAAGGCGCGTGTATAAGTTGCACAAACCAGCCGGTTTGCAATACGCTTCGAGTGCGCTCCCACCCGGGGGTTTCCTGGATCTTGTCGAGGTCGGTTCCAGATGCAGCACCACGCAAGTGGCACAGCCTTATTCAGGCGTGCCCACTTTCTCCCGGGCAGGGGCAGGCATCTTGACTATTTTTCTCACACAGAGCGGCATTCGACCTGCTCGTGACACTCGACTGAACGACGAATACCGGCCAGATACGAATCGGGCCGGTCCTTGTCATGCAAAAAGCCCCAGAGACGGATTTGTGATTGGCGTCGCTCTCCGCCTCCGGGGTCCCTTTCAGCCCACGGTGCAGCACGCACATGGGCGTCCAGACCGCAGGGCACCAAGCCTAGGCGATCTGGTTGAAACCGCAACCAGCGCCTGGAGGCCGCCGTGGGTATCAGTCCTGCGCAAATCAGCTACCGCCCTGGGTTAACCCCAGCGACTCCCGAGTCTCCTGGTTTAGCTCTGGGTGACCGCAGAGCTTCCGAATGCCTTGCTACGAAACCAAACTCGGCCATTCGCCCAGCGCCCCACCATGCGCTGTCCGGCGACGTGGACCGTAACGCACCCACCCCGCTTCTCCTGCCCGGGAAGCGGGTGGGTGCACCTTTTCGTGCACGCTGCCTTCCTCTATTCGCCAACGTCGTCCACTGCATGGGGCGCAGTCCGGGCAGCGTTTGTATGAGCGTTCCGATTCCCGGCTTCTTCCGCCGGTGCCCACTCGGACACACCCAACTCCCGACCGCGTCCAGCTTCTTCAAACGCTTCGCGGCCGCGGCGTGATCTCTGCCGCGCATCAGCTTCCCGGTACGTCCTACCGGGATTAATGGCCCCGAGATCACAACTCTCGCGGCCGGCCCGTCCACGAATCCACCTAAGTGTTTGCAAAACAACACGATTGAAGGGATGTCATGAAGCAGTTCAAGAAACCACGGTCCGGTGGTCGTCATCGGTCACCGTCAACGGGTGCGGTCGCAGCCGTGACGTTGGCGGCGATGGTCGGAGCCGCCTTCGTCAATGCCGGAGTTGCGATCGCAGCGCCGACCCAGCCGGGCATTACCGCTCCGTCGCAGCCGGGCATTACGACGCCTCCGCCTGCGTCGGAGCAGCCGGGTATTACTACTGCCCCTGAGGTTCCTGCGCCGACGTCCGATCGCTCGTACTGGACTCCGCCTCCGGCTGAGTACGACAACATTCAGTGGAAGCCCTCGCCGTCGACGCGGCAGTCGTCCCCGAACAATGCAGGGGATAGCAGCGGGAACTATGTAGCGCCGGAGTATTACGGTGACCCGATCGACGTGGGGACACTCCATCTGCCGACCGAAGTCGAGATCATCGCTCCGATCGAAGCACCGCCCGAAATGTTGCAGCTGGGTGATTACGTCGGGCCGAAGCCCAATTGGTTGTCCGACGAGTATCTCGAACGCACCAATAACACTGCATCTGTCGGTGTTTCACAGTTCGCGACATTCTGGTCCAGTGTCGGCGTCGACGTCGATCGTTCACAGCGTGTCTCGGCTGCAACCTTCGGCGGAGCCGCAGCAGGTGCCTTGGCTGCCGGAACCGCAGGGTTCACAGTGGGCGCATTGGGTGGCGGCACAGTGGGCGGTTTGATCGGGGCCGGTATGGGCGGTCTGGTTCCGCTCCCGGCGCCACTGCCGGAAGCGACGACAGGCGTCGTCGGCACCGCGATCGGTGCCGGTGCAGGTGGATTGCTTCTCGGGATTCCCAGTGCCGTGGGCGGCGCTGTGGTGGGCGGTCTGACGGCGGGAGCAATCGGTGCCGGTGACACCGATGCCGAGCCTCGCCACATCGACGTGCCGAATCTCCCCGAGCCGGACGCACCTGCGATCACCTCCCAGACCAGTGACGCGCTGGCGGCGCAAGCCCCGCAGATCGCGCAGGTCGTCACCGATGCTGTGGCGTCCGTTCCGCAGATCACCGAGAACGTCAACGCGCAGCTCACTGCCGCACGTGAAGGTGTCCTCGCTCAGCCCGGTGGCGATCAGGTCATCGCCGCACTCGACAACGCGGCCGTCGAAGCGAATTACGCCTTCGGACCTACCGCCGATCTGATCGGCCAGGCCCTCGGCGCTGCTGCCGCTGGAGCGACCCCCGCGTAATCACTACCGCCGCCGGGGTCGGGGCTTCGGCCCCGGCGGTGTTAGTCGAAGTTCTTTTTCTTTGCACGAGAGGAAATATCGACATGTCAGGTCAGAACTGGTTTCCACCGTTGGACCCGACCGAGTTCGCCGACGAAGTGGACACGGGAGAGCAAACCCCAGACACCGACGTACATTCCGAGCCCGAGTCCGAAAACCCCGATGAGGAATCAGAACCCGACCCCCTACTCGACCATGCCGAAACTGTTGAGAGCGAACCGGTTTCCACCGGCAACGCTCCCTCGGCAGAGGAGACCGTTGTCGCTGCGGTGAGCCGACCCACCCAACACCTCACTCCCACATTCGAACTCGTAGATGAGGACGAGACCGGACCGGCGACCGATCCGATCGCCGGGTCCGTCGGTGTTGTCCGCACGCTCCCGGTCGTCACTCTCGCTGTCAGTGATCTGAATACACAACCGGATTGGGCATCGGAATGGGAGCTGCCGGCCACCGATCCGGAACAGACACCGACCACCCCGGATGCGGGGGAGCGGATCGGTATCCCCGAACCTCTCCCTGGATCCGACCGGGCGCGTGGCCGGAGCCGCCGCACGAAAGCCGCTGTCGGGGGAGCCGCTGCGGCCGTGCTGGCTGTCCTCGTCGGCGGTACCGCAATCGCGCTGGCCTCCGGTTCCGACGAACCGGACGCTCCAGCCTCCCTCGAAGTACCTGGAACCACTACGGCCCCGCCAGCGGCGGGGACGTCTGTCGCCGGGGCGCAGGCCGCCTCGTCCTGGTGCCCGAGCAGCGTCAAGGGTGACGTCATCAGCGGGAATGGCCCTGGCGGTACCGGATCTGGCCCTGATGCGATCCTCGGATTTCAGCACGCCTTCTACGTCGATCGCAATGCGGACAAAGCGCGAGGCTTCGCCACTCCGGAAGCTGCGGCCACCCAACTGGCGACCTTGCAAGCCGGCATCGACGACGGCGTCCCGGTCGGCACCGAGCATTGCGTTCTGATCCGCCCGTCCGGTCAGCCGGGTGTCTTCGCCGTAGAGATGGTCCAAAAAGCCGCGGACGGCGCGATCGTGCGATACGCGCAAACCATCAGCACGACCGTGCGTGACGGAAAGACGCTGATCGCGGCCATCAACGAGAGCGTAGGCACGCCGTGACGTGGGCAGGGGGCTGGCTCGAGGGCGAGCCGACAGAAGACAACGAATCCGACGAGAAGCCGTCGGCACCGGTCGACGACACCGCACCGCCGCTCGTGCCCGGGTCCGAGGCAGAAGCCCCGGTCGATGAAGTGCCCGAGCCAGAAGATGCACTGATTCCGCTGGCACCGCCTTCTGCTGTGCTGATCGCCGGGGTTGCCGGTGGAGTCGGAGCCACCACGACAGCGGTCGGCCTGGCGAGTGCATTGCACACCGAACTCGTCACTGCTGCCGCCGTGGATACGACCCCCGCCGGCGGTGACCTGTCCGAGCGTGGCTGCGGGCGCGAGCTGAACCCCGGCCAATGGGTCTCCGAGCACGGGGTGCTGTGGGGTCGCCGCACGCTCGGGGAACTGAGCGGCGACGCTGCGGCACTCGCTTCCGTTCACTCACTCCTGACCGCGTCCGGTCATTTTCCGATCTACGACGCCGGAAACCCTTTGCGTGCACAGCATCTCGCTCCGCTCCTGGCCGATGCGTCGGTCGTGATCGTCCTGGTGGTGTCCAGTCGCGGCGACTCCGTGAACCGTCTTCCCTCCGTCCTGGAATGGATCGAGAGCACCCTCGGCGCACACACGTTGGCATCGGTCGTCGTGGCCGTCGTCGAGGTCCGTCCCGGTTCGACGCCGGTGGCCGATCACCTCAGTGCCCATATGGCGGGCCGGATCGGAGCGGTGCGCCTGATCGGTCACGACCGGTCGTTGGCCGCAGGAGGACCGATCGCGACCTCGGCGATGGGCAGCGGTGTCGAGCAGGACTTCACCGCTCTCGCCGCCGACGTACGAAACCTCGGTGCAGCCGCGCCGACGCAGTGAACAAACACATCCGAAGGGAAATCCGCATGAGATATGCGAGAGGGATCACCACAGCGGTGACGGCCACGGTCGTCCTCGCACTGGCAGGAACCAGTCTGGCGAACGCCGCACCCACCTCAGGCGACTCCGCACCGATGCCCTGCACCGCTCTGGGAGTCTTCGGTGTTCAGGGGACCAACCAGTCCGCGCCGGATGCCGACCCCACCGCCGACAGCGGCTTCCTCGGCATGTCGGTGATGGTGCCCTTGCTCCAGTCCGCTGCCGGTGAGGTCTCACGGATGCTCGTCCCGTACGCCGCCGACTTCGGTTGGCGGGGAGCGACGTACGAACAGTCGATGACCGAGGGGGTCGACAAGACCAGCCAAGCGATCTCCGACTACGCCGATCGGTGCCCCTCGTCGATGATCGCCGTGACCGGATATTCGCAAGGCGCGCAGATAGCGGACACCGTCATCCGCAATATCGGCAGCGGCAAAGGCCCGATCACAGCGGACAAGCTCGCCGCCGGTGCATTGTTCTCGTCCCCGAATCGCCCGCAAGGTGCCAGTACCTTCCCCGGCGGCTCGTCCGGGCAGAGTTCACCGACACCACCCAAGGGCGTTGCCACCTCTGCCTTGTCGGATCTGACGGTGACCACCCCGACCCCTGCTGACGGCGGCGGCATAGCCCCGAACTACGCCGCCTCGTCCGGGTACGGCTCTGTTGCCGGCCGTGTCGCTTCGTTCTGCACCGACGGCGACCTCGCATGCGCGACACCACAAGATGCGACGCTGGCCCGCACGGTCACCAATATCGCTGGGCAGCTGCACCTCGAGCAGCAGGATCCGCAGAAAACTCTGGTCGACCTCGCGGGCGCATTGGGTGGGGCGACAATTCGTACCGCCGCCGACGTCGTCAACGACGACATCAACTTCTCCAACGGCCGGTTCACCGTGCAGTCGTCCGGAAAGACCATCCTCGGGCGCCTGTCCACGAATTCCGATCCGCGCTCCGCCACTCCGGACGCGGACGCCGATGTCATCCGGGCAGTCATCAAAACCGGTGTCATGGGATTGCAAGCGGGCATCGCGGTCGCGAAGAAAGTCCTCACACTGGACACGATCGGCACCCTCGCCACCGTCGGCATGGCCAATCCCCCTGCTGCACTGGGCATCTTGGCAGCGAAAGTCGGGGACGCGGCAATGAGTTTGTTCCCACCGTCCACCGGCACTCAGATCCAGAAGTACATCTACAACGAAGTCCAGCGCGGCATTTCCGACAACAAGGACCTGCTGAAGATGGCAACGCAGGTCAAGTACTGGGACACGGCCCGCAACCACGGCACCTACGACTCGATTCCCGTGGGAGGACAGGGGCAGACCCCGGCGAAGTTCACCGTCGAGTGGTTCTCCACCCTCGCGAAAGAACTCTCGTCCGGATCCACGTCGGCCGGGGCGAGCACCACGAAAACAGCCTCGCCGACGACTCGTCCGAGCGGGACGCCCTCTGCGGCCCCCTCGTCGTCGACGCCGCTGACCAGCTCGGTGTTCGCCACGACCTCGGCGGTTTCTCCTGAAATCGTCGGGCCGGGCGGCGCGTTCGCGCCTGCCCAGATCCCGACTCCCACCCAGGCGCCTGCCGCCGCACCGCCCGCGCAGTGATCGGTCGGCGGCGCACGGAACTCCTCTGCTGCGCCGCCGCCCAGCAAACCCCGGGACGCACTGACGTCCCACTCCAACCGAAGGGACCATCTCGTGTCAGATGACAGCAGCAGCGGAGGCGTCGGCGGTGCCATCGTCGTTGTCGGTGCCGCAGCCGTCGCGTTCCTTCTGATGATCATGGCCGTGGTGGTCGTTCTCGTTTCCGAGGACGAAGAGTGCGCTCCCGTCGAAAACGGGGGCGGGCAGGTTGCCGCTGCTGGTTCGCTGGTCAAGCCCACCAAGTCGTCCGAAACAACGGACACCTCTCCGTTCGGTCCGCGATGGGGCGCCGAACACAAGGGACTCGACCGTGCGGGTCCTGTCGGTACCCCGATCTACGCGTTCACCGACGGCCGCGTTCGTGAAGCCGGTCCCGCTGACGGCTTCGGGAACTGGATCATCGTCGATCACGAAATCGAGGGCCACGTATACAGCTCGGTTTACGGGCACATGTTCGACGACGGTGTGATGGTCCGCGCCGGAGAGCAGGTCCGCGGCGGTCAGCAGATCGGGGCGATCGGCAATGCCGGCGGCTCGACTGGGCCGCACCTTCATTTCGAGGTGTGGGACGGGGGTCGTCTACCCGACGGCGCCGGTACCGCGGTGGATCCGCAGCCATGGATCGACAAGGCCGCCGAGCCCGGCGAGGCTCCCGCTGCGCCGGCACCGACTTCCCCGGGCTCGGGCGATGCGGGTGATGAAGGTTCCGGGTTCGGAGGTTTGGACGGCCGACAGTTGGCGATCGCGAAGCAGATCGTCGCGGTCGGTGAAGTCATGGGCATTCCAGATCGCGGCGTCGTCGTCGCGCTCGCAACCGCAAGCCAGGAATCCGGCTTTCGCATGTACGCCAATGACGGCACCGATCCTCGCCTCGAAGCCGATCAGAAGGACGTGGGCCGATCCCTGGACTTCCCACACGATGCTGTCGGACGAGATCACGGCTCCGTCAATCAGTTTCAGCAGCAGTACCCGTGGTGGGGAACGCTCGAAGAACTGATGAACTCTGCCACTGCATCACGCAAATTCTACGAAGCGTTGGCCAAGCAGAGCGGGTGGGAATCGCTACCGATTACCGTCGCAGCACAGAACGTTCAGGGATCGCTGTACCCGGACGCGTACGCCGACGACGAGCCGATCGCCACCACGTTGGCGGCCAAGTTCAAGGGCGCCGGGGCGAACATGTCCGAAGCCGACCTCGCATCCATCGCAGCTGGTGGAGCCATCGCCGTCGCCGACGGCGGCAGCGCTGCCTGCAACGATCAGCAGCCCGCACCCGGTAGCGGCGGCGGCGAGGGTCCGGCCAGCGAGTTCGGACGAGCCATCATCCTGGCTGCCTCGCGCTGGATCGGTACCCCGTACGTCTGGGGCGGTGGCGACACGAACGGCCCCACCGGCGGCGGATTCGACTGCTCAGGTCTGACGCTGTACGCGGTCTACCAGGCATCCGGCGGACGAACCAGCCTGCCGCACTTCACCGGATCGACCGCAGATCCCGGACAGCTCTACGACTCACGCGGCGCAGAAGTCCCCATCGACCAGAAACAACCCGGCGACCTGATCTTCTTCGGCCCCGCCTCGAACACGCACCACGTCGGCATCTACTACGGCCTCGAGAACGGCGAAGAAATGTTGCTTCACGCTCCGACCGAAGGCCAGACCGTCACCATCGCTCCGCTGTCAGGGATGTCGGGAGAACAAATGCACGTCCGCCGCTTCGGCGCATCACAACCGCAACCGCAGGAGGCACGATGACAAACCGGACTGACCGCAGACCGATGAGGTTGACCGCATTCGCAGCCATGACCTTCGCTGTTCTCGCACTTGTCGGATGCGGGCGCAGCGATGACCACGACCACCCGATGGATGAGGGCGGCCCCACCCAATCATTGACTGTTCCCGCCGATCCCACTCTGCCGGAACCGTTTTCCTCGGTCGATCAAAGCGATCCGGAAGCCGTGATGGTCGCGGCCGCGCAAGCTCTGTTCTCGTACACCCCCGGGGCGGACACCAACCAGATCGACGCCGCGAACCGGGCAGCACCGTTGCTCGACGAGCGGTACTACACCGACAACGCGTCGTCCTTCATTGCTTTGGCACCGATCACCGGTCGCCAATGGGAGTCCTGGCGTGAGCAGAACGCGGTGGCCACGGCCACGGCGACGGTGACCGCCGACAATCACCCCGAGGACAAGCCCGCAAAGGTCTCACGAGTCGTGGCAGTGACGGTGACCGCCGTCGATGCCGGCGGCCGGGAGATTGATCGGGTTCCGTTCGCTGCGTACATGACCGCCACCAAGCTCGGTGTGTGGCGCGTGAGCGCGGTGATGGTCCGATGACCAGCGCATATGCCGATGTTCCGCGCCGCGGTGCTCCGATGCCGAGCGGTCCACGCATCGCGGGGGCTGTGATGCCCGGGACCGATGAATCCGCTCCGATCTGGGAAGGCCCAATCGAACGTGAGGCTCTGACCCCCGCCCGGCCGCTTGTCTGGCTTCTCGGAGCTACCGGAGGTGCCGGAGTCTCCTCGCTGACGCGTTCCCTCGCGTACGCGGGGGACTGCCAGCGCGGCTGGCCCGGATACATCGGTGACCTACCGGACGCGGACTCACCGCTGGTGGTGCTCGTTTTTCGCACGACGATGCACGGCGTAGAGCGTGCTCATTCACTGCTTCTGCAACACGCCGCCGGTGGCACGCCGGAAGGAACACACATCCTCGGCGTCGTGTCCGTCGCCGACAGTGATCGCCCACTGTCCAAGCCGGTCCGGAACCGTCTGGCCGTCGTCGAGTCGCTGGCGCGCTCGCTGGCCGGTCACTGCTGGGACGTGCCGTGGCTCGAGCCCTGGCGGGTCATGCCTCCTCGCGAACTTCCCGAGTGGTCTCCGTCCTCGACGTTGCCGGCCGACAAGAAAGCGGCGCGTGACCCGACGAGATACCCCGTCGCCCCGGTGATCGCTCTGCACGACCAGATCCGAGTCGCAGCAGCAGCTCGGGTGAAGGAAATCAGTTCTTCCGCAACATAACTCGAAAGGCACTTTCTCATGAACGCACTCCACACCCTCAACACCTACATCCTCGCTCAGCAGCCCGCGCCCTTCCCCTCGCCTGGACAGGGCGGGGACGTGATCGACGTTCAGATGACCACTCCGCCGTCAGGCGACAAGTTTCAGGTCCTGCTCGGCGTCGGCCTGTGGGCGGCGACAGCTTTCCTGATCGGACTGGGAATGATGGCCGGCGTCAAGTTCGCCCAGTCGTTCGCCGACGGCACCGCCGGACGCGGCGAAAAGATGATGGTGGTCGGTGTCGCCGTCGGCGCGATCATCACGTCCTCCGCCGCCTCGTACGTCACCTGGTTCATGGAGTGAGTACTTCGATACTGGCCGCAGGCGGCGGCATCAAGATGCCCGGCGAAGACGTCCTGGTCCCGCTCGGGCAGATGCTCGGCGTGTTCCTCTGGTTCGTCGCAGCCGGTCTGATCGTCGCCGCGATGCGCGCCGGTGTCGAAGTCGCGCACCGCTTCGACGACGGCGAAGTCACCGGCCCCGGAATCCGGCGGTTGATCGCGATCGCCATCGGCGCCATCGTCACCGCCTCCGCAATCACGTGGGCGGGATGGCTCCTCATCTAGCCCGTCTCGATTCCACTACTCACTTTGCGAAAAAGAAGGAAATCATGGCAATTCACCGTTACCGCCTCGTCGGCGCCCTCGTCGCCGCAGCTCTCGCGCTGTCGGTGGCCACCGCGTGC
Source organism: Rhodococcus sp. 5A-K4 (assembly GCF_046097995.1). Classification (NCBI taxonomy): domain Bacteria; kingdom Bacillati; phylum Actinomycetota; class Actinomycetes; order Mycobacteriales; family Nocardiaceae; genus Rhodococcus; species Rhodococcus sp. 5A-K4. The sequence continues at coordinate 29,308 of NZ_JBJURM010000032.1, read as the reverse complement.
GGATCGTCGCAGGAGGACCCCGGAACCGGCACCGCGGCGGTCGACACCAGCGCAGCGCCGCAGCAGGTGCAGTGGGAGAGCTACCGCGGTGTCGCTGTCCCTGTCTCCGCAGTCGACGGACCGACGAGCGTTTCGGCGAAGATCCCGTTCGGATACAGCCGAACACCCCAAGGGGTGGTGATGGCCGCCATTCAGGGCCAGAGCCGTCTCGCACTCGCACCAGACGAGACCTGGGCGCAGACCGCACAACTGCTGACCGCCCCTGGCCGGGGCCGTGACGCGTACGCCGTGGCGCGGGTGATGACCTCCATCACCACCGAAGCCGATCCTGCTCAGACAGCCCAGTTCGCCGGATTCCGCATCGAGGACTACAGCCCAGACCAAGCCGTGGTGTGGCTGGCCACACGGATGCCGGACGCTGCACTGTCTGCGTCGCCGACCTCGCTGATCTGGCAAAACGGCGATTGGAAGATCACTCTCCCTGATCCGCAGCCCGAGACCTCCGAAGCTGCGCCCACCGATCCAGTGCCGTTGACCTCGCTCGACGGATACACCGCCTTCTCCTACGCCGACTGATCTTCCCCCGACTTTTCAGGAGCCACCCGTGAGTAACCGCACCGAACCCCGCGAGACCACAGAAGGATCGCGCCTTCGCCGCACCGGCGAGTGGTTGGCGACCAGCCGCACGACCGGGATCGCCGCTGCCGTGTTCTGCGCGCTTCTCGCGGTGGTCGTGGCCGTCGCCGTGTTCATCGCCGTCACCCGCGACGACGATTCCGCCGGCGCCGGCGCCCCCACTGCCACCCAGCCGCCCGCGACGGCACCAGCAAAACCCGACAGCGGCACTGCATTCGGCGTTCCGTCGGCGGATCTGTTCGGCCGCGTGATCGCCAACCCCGTCAACCCGCGTGGTCAGGCGTTGCCGCAGTCGCCGGCAGATCGCCCCTCGTTCAAGGAAGGTGACCCGGTCCCCGCTCCGGAGGGGTTGATGTGGCAGCAAGTCGGTCCGTTCATCCTGCCGTTCTCGACCTCCGACGGTCCCACTCGAGTAGATGGCCCATTGGCCACGGGTTTCGCTCGCACCCCTCAGGGCGCTGCGCTCGCTGCCTGGCAGATCAGCATGCGGACGGTCATCGACCAGGAATCACTCGATGCGGTCTTCGACAACCAGATCGAACCCTCGACACGGGGGAACAAGGCGTCGTGGGCGCCGAAGAAGTGGATCGACTGGAGCCAGCTTCCCCCTCAGTACATCCCAGCGGCATTCAAGATTTCCGGTTGGAGCGCTGACAACTCGTTCGCAGTCGTGGAGGTCGCGGCCCGCGACAAGACTCCGGGCTCCTGGTTCACCACTCGCTTCGAGGTCGTCTGGCAGGACGGTGATTGGAAGATCCGTCGCCCTTCCACCCAGCTTCCGCCGCAGACGATCACTTCGCTGACGGGGTGGACCCAATGGTGAAGCGTCTGTCTGCGATCGCGGCTCTGCTCCTGGCCGTGCTGGTCTTCGGGCCGGTCGCGCTCGGGCATGCCCAGCCCCCGGCAGATGATCCGGGCACTTCGGAAACCGGACAACCGCCGGCTGACGACGACATGTATGCCGGTTGCCGCGACGTCGGTGATTCCGTACCGGTCGTCGGTGGGTTCCTCGAGCGGTTCTGCGACTTGGGCACTGCTGTTGCCAATCCACAGGACGCGGCCGGCGAGTTCGCCGACGGGATGTGGAAATCGGGCGTCGGCAAGGCCGCCGAAGTGTTCCTCGACGGCTGGAAAAAGGGCATCACCTTCATGCTGACGTGGTGGATGACCAACTCGGTCACCGGCGCGGTCGGAAACAGTGACACCGAGAACACAGTCTGGCAAGTGCACCAATTCTTGCGAATATTCCAGATAGCGGCGTTCATGATCTCGGTCGGGATCTCCGCACTCAAACTCGCCTGGGCCAAATCGCGTCTGGCACAGCAACATGCCGAAGAAACGGCAATGATGTTGACCCGCACAGTGTTCGCGTCCTGGACTCTGGTTCCGCTCATCCTCGCCGGTGACGAACTCTCCCGAGCAGCGGGTGTGTGGCTGGTTCAAGCCATGGTCGGAGAGAACATCGACGAAGCAGCGAACAAACTCCTCGCCGTCGCCGAAGTCGGCCCTCTCCTGGGTCCGGGCTTGATTTTCGTCTTCGCAATCTTGGGCATCGTCGGAACCGCCGTGCAAGCGGTGTTCATCATGATGCAGATCGCGATGCTGCGCCTCGTCCTCGGATGGGCACCGATCGCGGCCGCCGCATCAGGAATCGGCAGCGCCGGAATGCAGACCTGGACGAAGCTACGGAATTGGGCGGTGGTGTTCGCACTGTTCCCGTTCGTCGCTTCCAGCGTGTACGGGATCGCTTTCCTCTCGGCCGCCGGTGCTACCGACGCACAAGGTGTCTTCGCCGGAATGATCCTGCTGACACTCTCGTGCCTGACGATGCCGGCGTTGGCGAGACTGATCGTTCCGGCGATGGGTTCGATGGCCGGCGGCAACGGCGGCGCGGTGCTGGGCGGCATGCTCGCCGCGACCGGCGCGAGTATGGGCGCTTCGATGATCCAGTCGATGTCCTCCTCGGCTGAACAGGATTCCGGGTCCTCCTCGTCGTCGAGCGTTCAAGGCGGCCCGAGTACGGAACCGACCGGCTCCAGCACGCCCTCCTCCGGGTCGAGCTCACCGGCGCCCTCGGGCGGCGGCACGGAAGCTGCATCGAGCGGTCCCTCCGGGGCAGCGACCGCGAGCGGTTCGTCCGGAGCAGCATCCGGTGGCGCATCTGGAGCAGCAGCATCCGGCGGTGCAGCTTCCGGCGCGGCCGCGGCCGCTGGTCCGGTCGGCGCGGCCGTCGCCGTCGGGCAGGAAGTCTCCGACCGGATCGGCAGCGCTATGGGCGCCGTCGCATCGACGATCGGCGACAGCGCCTCCGGAGCAAGTGGGGGAGCGGACGTTCCGGACGAGCCGCAAGGTGGGCGGTCCGGATGAGCGCACACCGCACCGCACCGTTCGACCTCATTGATTCCATCCTCAAGGAGCAGCTATGAGCACCGAAGCACCGGCCCGCCCCAACACCTACGGCGGTCTTCACGAAGCCCCTTCGACGTACCTGTTCGGTGTGTCGAAGAAAATGTTCTACGTCTTCGCGTCGGGCATCGTGGCCGGCATCGTTGCACTGCTCGCCGGGTTCTTCATCTCCGGAGCGGTGATCCTCGGCGTAGTGGTGCTGACCTGGGCGCCGCTCGCTGCACGCATCGGCGGCAAGTCAGGGTACGAATTCGCCACTGAACTCACCGGGTGGAGCAAGCAGCGTCGGCGCGGCCAGCACATCCTGCGCGCTGGTTCTCTCTCGAACGCGCCCGGAGGCCGAACCCGAGTCCCGGGAATCGGCGCTCCGATCGAAATGTGGTGGGGAATCGACAAACTGGGCCGACGATTCGGAATGAGTCATCTACCGAAACTGCATCAGTACACGATCAGGCTGCGCTGCTCTGTGCCCGGATACAAGGGTGTCGAACAGGGTCAGGTCGACCTCGACGTCGCCAACTGGGGCGAGTTCATCAACCTCAGCGGACAGACGCCGGACATCGAAGCGATCGCCACCATCATCGAAACCCTCCCAGAGACAGGCGCGCGGCAAGACGCGGAAATCACGCGACTGTGCAAACCCGGCACCTCTGAACTCGCACAAGCGGTGGTCCGCGAATCGGGCACCGGCGTACGTCACGGAATCCAGTTGCACACCCACATGGCGCTCACCTTCACCGCGAACACGGAAGCCAAACGCAAGGATCCGATGGCGATGATTGCCGATCTAGCAGAACGTCTTCCGTCGATCTGCGCGAACCTCGGCACATTCCGCGTGACCGCTGTCCCGATGTCCGATCACGAAATCTCCGCAGTCGTGCGCCGCGCATACGATCCCCGCCCGGTTGTCGAAGCCGAGGTGGAATCGTCACTGCGCAGCGGAGAGATGTACGTCGACTGGCTCGATGCCGGCCCGATGACGGCCGAGGAAACCAAAAACACCTACTTCCACGAAGGCGCGGCCTCGCGGACCTGGGTGATGAACGCACCCCCGTCCGGTGCCCGCAACGAACGGATTCTCAAAGCACTTCTCGAAGGTCACGGCGACGTCCCGCGCAAGCGCGTGACACTGATTCACCGGCCGATGTCCCCGGCCGACGCCGTGAACGCAGTCGAGAGCGGCTACGTCTACGCAGTCGGTGAACGCAATGCCCAACGCGGTATCGGGTCGGTCCGCGCAGACCTCAAGGTCAAGGCAGCAGACCGTACTCGCGTCGAGGTCGGCAACGGTGCCGGCGCGACAGCGGTCTCGCTGATCGTCACCGCGTCGGCAAGTACCGAAGCCCAGCTCGACATTCAGGCCGACACGATCGAATCCCTGGTCGCCGGGTGCTCGACGAAAGTACGGCCCTCATGGCGATACCAGGCAGCGGCATTTCTCTCGGGCGTCGGAGTCGGGGTCTATCTCCAAGACCACGCAACGACGGCGAAAACCTTGCAGGCCTGAACCGGCCGACCACCACCGACAGGAGAAAACGATGAGTTTGATGTTGCGCCGCCGGATCGCAGACCTGACCGGCACGTACGAACCCGGACGCAAGAAGCAGAATGCTTCCCTACGCGATCCGATGGCAGCGGCACGCAAACGCCGCCAGGCAGAGGAAAAACAACGCATCGCAGACGAGAAGGCAGCAGCGAAAGCCGCCGAACTCGCACGCGACCCTTCCCGAACCGAACCGAAATGGCGCCGCGCCCCCAAACTCACCGACCGTGGTTTCGCCGGCCACGGCGGCGGCAAGATGGGCGTCGTACCCAAGCCGCCGGAGTTCCGCGGCACCAGTGTGCAGGCATGTGGGCTCTCCCCGTGGGTGGTAGGCAGCACCTATCCAATGGTCGGAACCCCGCTCGGGAAAGATCCCGACGGCATCTCGTTCCACTACGACCCGATCACCGCCACCTACCGTTCACGCCGACAGAACACCCCCAGCGTGTTCATGCTCGCCCTCCCAAGTAACGGCAAGTCCACGGTGGGCCGCAAACTCGTCAGCGGCGGCATCGCCCAAGGTCACATCCCGTTCGTGTTCGCCGACACCAAACCCGACTTCACCAAGGAAATCGAAATCATCTGCGGCGATCGCGGCAAGATCGTGCGCCTGGGACACGGCGAGGGGTACCTCAACCCGCTCGCGATCGGAGCTCTCGGGTCGGTGATTCCGCTGCTCGCGGACTTCCCCGACTTGCAGAAGAAAGTGATCAAACAGGTTCACCAACGCCGCAAGCGAGTGATGCAGTCGCTGTGCGAAATCGAGCGCGGAACAGCGCTGACACAGGCCGAACGCAACATCATCACCGCGGCGCTGCGCCTACTCGAAAAGGACCCCCGTTTCGGATACGACAACCCGCCGCTGATCTCGGATCTGCTCACGTTGATCGAGAACCCGCCGGAAGAGTTGATGCGCAAGGCGTACACCCGCGACAAGGACAAGTACCTCGCCAAGGTCGAATCCCTCCTCGAGACATTGTCCGCGCTGCTCGACGGCGATCTCGGTGAGGTGTTCTCCCAGCAGACGACCACCCCGATCGACTTCACCGGCGAGGATCGACCGACCGGTGTGTGCGTGGACATTTCAGCGCTCAGCCACGGTGACACCAAGCTCGAAGCTGCGGTGATGGCCGCATGCTGGGAGGACGGATTCGGCGCCATCGAAGCCGCACACGTCCTCGCCGATTGCGGACTTCGCGACCGGTTGCTCTTCCTGGCGGTGCTCGACGAATTCTGGCGAGTCCTCGCCGGCCCTGGAATGGTCAGCCGCGTCGACGCCCTCACCCGCCTGACCCGCACCGTCGGAACGGCGCTGGTGATGATCACCCACACCGTCAAGGACCTCGAATCGCTCGAAATGGACTTCGACATCATGAAGGCCAAGGGCTTCATCGAACGCGCTGGAGCGTTGATCGTGGGAGCCCTGACCTCGGACGAGATGGACAAACTCGACTCCATCATTCCGTTCACCCGCGCAGACAAGGCATGGGTCTCCGCGCTGTCGTCCCCAGCCGGCTACGACGCCCAACTCGAAAAGCCTGGACCACCCCCTGGCCGAGGGTTTTTCCTGCTCAAACAGGGCACCGAACGCATTCCGGGGCACCGTTTCGAGACCGTCCTGACCCCCACGGAACTGAAATACCAGTGGCACGACACCGACAGTCGGTTCGTCGACGCCACCGATGCCGGATACGCGGCACAGACAGCGAAGGACAATGCGGCATGAGCGGCAAACGCAGCACCCGCGGCAACCGCTACGGAGCAGAGGTGCGCGGTGCCACAGTAATTTTGGTCGACAAGCTGCGCCCTCAGTATCCGTCTCTGTGGGCGACTATCGAGCGTGTCTCCGCCGATACCGGGATCCACACCTCCACCGTGCGGGCATGGTGGCGGCAGCGGGAAGGCGCGGACGCCGTGAAACCGCAACCGTGCGCCCCGGATTCCGAAATACATTCCCTCCGCGTCGAACTCGAAGCGCTACGCGAAGTGAACCGTGGACTGATCGCCGCGAACAGAGGCCTGTAGATGACGCATATCTTCCTTTACAGCACCGCCACCGAAGTCGGTGAGCCGTCGGCCGCATTGCAGAGTGCGGTACAGAAGATGCACGACCTGGTCGCCGACCTCGAAACGAAACACCGTTTCGTTGCAGTACAAGGCCATTCACACACCGTCATCCCCGCTCGAGTAACGGGAACATCGTTGACAAGCAGGCCGCGGCCCGGTTACGCCGTCACATTGACCACCGTCGTCGAGATACCGACGGACAACACGTAAATCCGAAAGTTGGTAGTAACCACCATGTTTCGACGAATACTCACTTCCCCCGTCAGTGCCGCCGTCGACAGTAACGGAGATCAGTCATGAGTAAGGGTTCTGTGCGTGATCCCAGTCAAGGTGACGTGGCGTTCGAGGTGCTCGGTGTGTGCGCCGGGATCGCGGTTGCCGGCGTCGTCGGCGCCTCCGTCGCGATGCAGTTCGGCACCGAGCAGGATGTTCCGGTCAATCCGATGGCGATGGTCGCGGGCTTGATCAAGGGCGATCTCGTGTGGGAGTCCGGCGCGAGCGTAGTGGCGATTGCCTTCGCCTTGGCGTTGATCGTGCTGGTCGCAGTGGGCATGTGGTTGTTGATCCTGCGCAAGCGGGACAGCACCCGCGTCGACGAGCTGGCCAAGTACATGGGCCGCGGTCGCGACATCGCTTCGTTGACGGAACAAGCATGCCGGGCAAAAGCCGAATCCTTGCAGGTGCGGCTCCGTCCCGACGACGTTGTCGGCATCCAGCTCGGGTACCTGTTGCTGCCGAGCAAGCCGGTGTTCGGGTCCGCCCCGATGTTGCGCGGCAGCTGGGAGGACCTGCACGTCGATATTTGGGGTCCTCGCACCGGTAAGTCGACCAGTCGCGTCATCCCCGCAGTTCTCGATGCTCCCGGCGCAGTCCTGACCACCTCGAACAAGCGCGATGTCGTCGACGCGACCCGCGACGTTCGAGCGGCAATGGGCTCGCAAGTCTGGGTGTTCGATCCGCAGAGGGTCGCCAATGAGGAACCGAGCTGGTGGTGGAATCCGCTCACGTGGGTGACCGACGAAGTCAGGGCTGCCGACCTGGCCGATCATTTCGCCTCCGGTGACGACGGACTCGAAGCGAAGACGGACGCATTCTTCGATCCGGAAGGAAAGGATCTGTTGGCGGCACTCTTCCTGGCTGCGGCACTCGATCGCCGCCCGATCACACAGGCATATACGTGGGTCACGGACGTGCAGAACCAGGAAGCGGTGAAGATCCTTCGCCAACATGGGTACGGATTGCAGGCGGACGGCCTGGCCGGGCAGTACAACGCACCCGACAAACAACGCGGCGGTGTGTTCGGTACTGCCAAGAAGATGATCCGCTCGCTCAAGATCAGGACGATTCATCCCTGGGTGACGTCGGACGGTTTGTCCGATCCGCGGCCGCATTTCGATCCTCGTGAATTCGTTCGTTCCGGAGGCACGCTCTACAGCCTTTCCCGCGAGGGCAACGGTTCGGCCGGCCCACTGGTTACGGCGTTGACCGTCGCCGTGATCGACGCAGCCGAAGAAATCGCGACCACCTCGCCGAAGGGACGTCTGCCTGTTCCTCTCGTCGCTCCTCTCGACGAGGTGGCCAACGTCGTGCGCTGGTCCAAGCTGCCTAGCCTCTACAGCCACTACGGTTCACGCGGAATCATCATCATGGCGATCTTGCAGTCCTGGTCACAGGGTGTGGAGGTGTGGGGCGAACGCGGGATGAAGAAACTGTGGTCGGCGGCGAACGTCAAGGTCTACGGCGGTGGTGTCGCCGTCGATGACGGGGTGTTCCTTCGGGACATGTCCACCGCGATCGGTGACCATTGGGAGATCACCGGGTCGGTCACAGCCTCCTCGCAAGGCCGATCCACTTCCAAGCAGCGCACCAAAGTTCGTACGTTCACCGAATCCGAACTCGAAGCACTGCCACGTGGCCGGGCGATCGTACGTTCCTCCGGTAACCGGCCTGTGATCGTACGGACGGCGCCGTGGATGGCCGGCCCGCACGCCGACCGGATCAGAGCGTCAATCGAAGCCCACGACCCGGCAGCCCCGGCGACGTTGGCGGAAGCAGAAGAAGGCCTGTCCGAATGGCTCAAGCCAGACCACGCGGGAGCTGCGCGTGAGGCGGTGTCGCTGTGAACGCGCCGTTCGAGCCACCACCGGAGGACGATTTCGATCCGGGCGAGGCTGACTATCTGCCGCCCGAAGATACGGACTATCCACCCCCATCCGCGTACACGCCCCTCAGCGGGGGAGATGAACCGAGCGTCGAAGCGCCTCTGAGCAAGAACCTCGAGGCGATGGTCGGCCAGGCAGTTCTCAAACGCATCCAGAAGGAAGCCGACGCGATCGCCGAAGCGAAGTGGGCGGAAATCCTCACTCCGGAGCTGTACGCGCGACTCGAAGCCGCGGCGGCGGCCCGGTTGCTGGCGCAGCTCGAGATTTCACTCGCCGATCCGGAACCGGAGCCGGAGCAGCCGGCAGAACCGGAACTGGTGTTCGGATCGGTGGAGGAGTTCGTGCGCGAACGCATCGCCCCTGTCTATCGACGTGAAGTGATCGAGGGGACGTCAAGGAACTGGTGCACGCAGTGGTGGAAACATGCCGAAGCTATCTCCCGATTGGAAGCTCTGTGGCGAGCATGGGAGCGGCTGCGCCTGGATCCCTCGACCGGAATGAGTGTGTGGTGGCGCGATCACGCCGACCACCACATGGCACAGCTTTTCGATCCAGAGGGCACGTTCAAAGCGTGCTCGGTCCGCAGCGGTCATGCCGGCGGCGACTTCGCGATCGTGCCCTTGCCGATCGAACCCGCACCGTCGTCGATGTTCCCCGACATGCGACTTTCCCCAGAACCCACGCCCACAGAGGCATCACCCCACAAGGAAGGCAACAACTAATGTCAGAGCACGACGAAATCGGTGAGGTCAACCAAGAGCTCACGCGCATGTTCCGGGTCGGTTTGCAGTCTGCGTCCCGTCTCGCAGAGCAGATGGGCCGCGCACGTGAGAGGCAGATCCGCGACGCCGAAGCCAAAAGCGTGCAGGCGGCCCGCGAACTGCGCGAACGGCTCGTCGCCGAGCGCAGCGCGATCGAGGCACAGCTACGTCCGGTCATGACGGACCGCTGGTGGGAGGACGCTACCCACGCGCAGATCGCCGACAGCTGGCAGCAGGCCCGCGGCTGGCAAGACCACTCGCAGCCCGCAGCCGACGCCGCAGATCGCATCCGCAAGGAAGTCCAGACACGGTACGGAATAGATGCGGGCGCCCCCGGAGTCGATCCGCGAGAAATCGAGAACATGCTCCAGGCAGCCGAAGATGCCAAGCGGGCCGCTACCGCCGAACAGGACCTCTCCGAACGCGAGAACGTGAAGGCCTCCGAGTTGATGGCTGAGGCCGATCACCTCGACAAGACGGCGACAGAGAGCGAAGGCACGCCAGCCGAAACTGAAATCGCCGAAGACGGAGACACTCATCGGGTGGCCGCGGAAGCCGAGTACGACTCAGCTGAACGGCGCGATGCCCTCGCCGCCGACATGAACGCCGGAGGAGTGGACAAGGAAACGATCGGGGCCCGGATGACAGCCGACCTCGACCAGGCCAAGCATCCCCGAGGAGCGGTGCAGACCGGGACAGGCAAACCACCGGTCGCCAGGAAAGGACGCCCGACCAAGGGCCGCAGCCCGGAACGTCAACACTCCGGCCGATAACCGCACATGCTGCTATTTACGAAAGGAATCGAACGGTGTAACCGTTTCGAGAGGTGAGTTGTGGGACCGCAATGCACGCCCCCGCAGCGTGGCCCGCATTGCCGATTCCTGAACATGGTGGTGGCCCGGAGCGTTCCGGTTCCGGGGTGCGGCGATGCCATCGGCCCAGTCAGATTCTCGACAGCTACCAGAGGTTCGGGCGGAATCCTGAGCTGACCGTTCGTCGATCACACGTCTCTTCGATCGCTGTGTTATCGGCACAAAAGCCAGATGAGCGGCCTGAGTAGACGCTGGGTCAGCTCGATTGGTACTTCTTCACGCTCTTCAGCCATGTATCGAGCACCTCGATCTCCTCGGTGAGCGTGTCGACGGATGGCGGCGTGTAGTTCAACTCCGGGTGGGGATCGTGCCGAGAAGCCCACCCAGAGATCTTGGTGTACGAATCGTCGTATGTTTTAACGTCGTCAGGAGTGACTCGACCTATGACCCTGAGCTTTCCGACACGAACTTCTAGGGCTCGATAATCCACAAGCGGTTCGGCCAGCACCTGGCTGATGATGCGTTCCCAGGTCTGGGACATATGGCCCGCGATCTCCTCGGTGGCTCGCTGGTACTCCTGGTCGGACATGCCGGCCTCGGCGCGTCGCAGCGAAGCGACCTCTTGCCGCAGAGTGTTCACGCGTTGCGCGGCATCCTGCGCCGTCCAGGGGTGCTTGAGGGTGGTGAATCCCGGGCCGATCTTGCGCTTACGTTCGATGCCGCGAGTCGCAAAGGGGACGTCCGCCGCTTCCGCAGTCTTGCGAAGGACCATCGTGAAAGCGATGTCGTGCGTAAAGACGATGACCTGCCGCTCCCCTGCCAGATCGATGATTCGGTTAGCGACGGCCTCGCGTCGCATATGGTCGAGCGAGGAGACAGGGTCGTCGAACACCAACGCTGACTTGCTCGTATCGAAGTGCACTTCGGTCAGGAATCCGGCGAAGCCGAGTGCCGTCTGCTCGCCTTCGGAGAGGACGTCGCCGAGGCGCGCGCCTGCCCGTGCGTTCAAAAAGTCAGCCTTGTGGAGCAGCCCCATCCCTTGGCGCGACCTGGTTGCCTTGAAAGTGACCCGCTCCAGTCCGAGTCGGTCCGTTTCGCGGGTGAATCGGTCTCGGGCTTCTTCGGTCACGTACTTTTTCGTCAACTCGCCCACCTTGTCGGTGATGGAGCGCGTGTTGGTCTCGGAGAACTTGTCAATAAGTACCGTCAACGTGCGCAGTCGGGCGCGCTCCGACTCGATCTGGGTCCTCCCATCGCGCATCGAAATGTGGTCGCGCAGGCGGCTCTCTTCGGTCTGGGCTTGGGCGAGACGTCCGGCGAAATCTGCGGCATCGATCGAGCTGGCGTGGTCGCGGAGACCGTTCGCTCGGGCAGCATGCGCGGTGATCTCCGCGGTGACACTTAAGTCAGCCGGCTGTTCATTGGCGATCATTGCTGCTTGGCGTGCGCGGAAAGCATCGAGCAGCGACTGAACGCGCGCGGCGAAGCCCGGTTCTGACTGCTCAATCGTCGCGATCGCGACCGCCATCGGCTGGCTCTCGACCGGCTGACGGGTGAAAGCCGCGAGGAACATTTCGAGGTCTTTTTTGGCCGTCTCGGCATCCTTGGCGGTCGTATCTGAGACGAACGCATGAAAACGCTTGAGCCGCCCCGCTCCTGCGCCGTCGAGGGACTGCTGACACAAGACGCAGACTGCTCCGTCCTCGGCGTGAGGGAAGTCATGCCCCGGGTACACGACGAGGGAATACTTCTCCGCTGCTTGCCACAGCACTTTCCACACCGGCGACCCGATGCCAGCGAGCGGCTCATCTCCGAAAGTGGTCACAGACGCAGCGTCCGCCGCTTCCTGGGCCACCTTCGCACTCTTACGCAGTTCACTTAGCTTTTGGTGCACCGCGGGACCGAACGAGCGGTTGAGACCGGACAGGTGTTCGGAGACCAGAGCGAACGCATCGGCAGTGCGGTTCAGCTTTTGCTTCTCCTGCACGGGATCAGCAGTCCGAAGCCGAGCCACTTCCTCGACCTGATCGTTCAGCTTCTGATCAATGTCGTGAGGGCAAGATGTAGCCGTAGTGATCTCTTCGTCGCTCGTCTTGGCCGTGAGAGCGCGGAGAAACGCCGCAGCCGAGCCCGAATCGGCGACGACGGGGAGATTTCCAGGCGTGCTCTTCTCAGTCTTCCACCCATCGATAACACGACGCACGCCTGCGGTCATTGTGGATAGGTCGTCAAGAAGCTGAACCGCCGAAGGCCGGTAGGAGATCTCAGCTTCCGAATTGAGGTACGTGTCTCCGCAGTGCTCGTCATAGAGGGCGACGCGCCCGAGAGCGGGATCGGCGGTGGCCCCGAGTGATGAGGTGTGTTCAGTCTCCCCGATGAGGAATGTCACCTCGCCCGACTGCGCACCTGGAGACTCAGCGAAGACATCAGGGAGGATGTCCGCCCGGTGGCGGGCGCGCACCATGGATTGCAGAATACGGGCGTACCCGGACTTCCCGCTGCCGTTGTTCCCGTACACGACAGTCAGTCCCTCAGGTGCGAACGTGAGCTCCTGGTTGTCTGCGAGTCGATTAACGTTTGCCACACCTTTGACGGAGGCGATCCGCACCGGCTCTTCATCGGCGCCCTGCGGGGCGGTGACAGATGCCAGCCAGCCCCCTTCCGGAGCAGCGGGTGGCTTCTCGAACAAACTCCTAGCGATCTCCTCGTACTCGTTCTCACCGATCTCCTCACCGCTCGCGATGCGAGCCAGTGCGCGTTGCTGCCACCAGGGTCGGGTGGCAATCCAATCGAGTACGTCTTCGTATGCGGTCACTCTGTCTCGTTCTGTCGAAGGGTAGTGATTGGCAAGGGTTTACGCGCACTGCTGGTTGCGCCGATATGGCCCGCGGCATCACGACGTGAGACTCCTCGTGGGCCATCCATGAGGTGGTCTCAAGCCTTTGCCGCTGCCATTCGAGCGCACATGTTGAACCCACCTTTGTGAGTCCAAGTTTCTGCACGGGAAGGAAGCCGTGAATTTGATCAATAGTTCCCCCTAAGATCGTTGATCATCCGATGAGACAGATAGGTCAACTGCACCCCTTCCATGGGCCATCAGTAGTTCTCTCTGACGTACTGATAGATCCGGTCGAACAGGTCGCCCTTGATAGGAAGGCCGTAGTTCTTCAGCACTGCGCGCAGCTCCCGGCGGACGGACTTGTCGCCCGAGTCGCTCGTGGTCCACCCGGTGTAGGCAACCTCGTGGACGATCCCATCGATGCGGTCCACGATCTCGGGAACGATCTGATGTAGCCCGGGCGGCGTGTTCTCCTCGACGATCTGAGTCAGAACGCCGCGTTTCGGGTCAGCGATTCGTTCGAGCGCCTCGTCGTCGCCGACTTTGGCTGCCCGGTCGGCAGCTACGACGTCCTGGGCAATCTTTAGGGCCTCCTCGAGGAACGTCAAAGAGTCCTCGACGTTCTCGATCGCCCTGGTCCGAAGCCGCTCGATCCGCTCGGCCAGCGACTTGTACACCGGGCTCTCGTTCTCTACGAGTCGACGCTTGAGCCGCGCCTCGATCGAGTCGAGCACCTGCTGATAAACGTCGACCTTGTCCTCACCCGCCGGGTCAGTCGCTGGCAGACGCAGCTGCTCGGCGATCCGCTTCACCAGTGCAAGACCGGCCGCGTCGAGGGTCACGGTCCTGGACCCCATCGACTTCACAGAGACCTCGTTCATGTGGCCATGGATGAGTTCGGTCGTCTTCGCCCCGAGGCGAGCCCACAAGAACGCCTTGGAGACATCCTTCGGGCGGATCGACTCGTACACCTTCGCGAGCCAAAGGTACTGCTGCTTAAACGGCAGCAGCATGGGGTGCGGATCAAGGAACTCCCACACGGTCTGGAGCGCCATGTATCCCTCCACGAACTCCGTGCGCTGCGCGCCACCGTCAGGAATCCGCTCGTGGGCCTCGGCGAGAGAGCCGAACGAGGAATCGGTGGTGTCGACCCCCGCGAACAGGTGGAGGAGCTTCGTCAGGTCAGTCACGAACTTACCCGCGAGCTTCGATGCGTCCACCACGTTCAGGTCGTCGTCTTCGTCTCTGCCCGCCGTGGGGCCGGCGATCGCCGTACCGATGGCCTTCGCGAGACCGATGTAGTCGACGACGCGGCCGTAGTCCTTACGTTGACCCGTGACCGGGTTCTTCCAAGGCCGGTTCGGGCGTGTGATCGTCTGGAAAAGATTGGCCTCCTTGGCCGGCTTGTCGAGGTAGAGCACGCCCTCGATGGGTGCATTGAAACCGGTCATCCACTTCGCCGTGACCACGACGAACGACATGGGATCGTCGACCTTCTTGAAGCGGCGCTTCAGCGCCTCCTCTTGCTCGGATGTGAGGAGATACTGGCGGTATTCCTTCGGGGTGTCCTTGCTATCGGCCACGTGCATCACCACGCCAACTTCACGGAGCCGCCCGTCAGGCATCGCTGCGCCGCGGCGTTCCAGTTCCGCCTCGATGGCCCGGGCGTAGGCGATGACCAGCTTCTGATTGAACGCGACGACCTGCGCCTTCTGTCCCAGCGGAGCGACGTACGAGAGGAAGTGGTCGACGATGTCCGCGCACACTGCGGCGACACGATCGGGGTTCGACAGGATCGTCTCGATGTGCGAGGCCTTGCCGGACAGGTAAACCTTCTCATCTTCGTCGAGGTTCTCCTCCTCCGCCAGCTCATCGAATGCCTCGTCGAGCGCTTCCTTGTCCAGGGTGAAGCCGATCGACCGGCCCTCGATGATGACGGGCTTCGTGAACCCATCGGCGATGGACTGCTCCGGCGTATACCGCGACATCACGAAGTCCGGGTCGGATGGGTCGCCGAATAGCTTGAAGGTTGAGCGGTCTTTGTTCTTGATCGCGGTGCCCGTCGCACCGAAGAATTTCGCGTTCGGCACCGCCGCGCGCCACGCGTCGCCGAACTTCCCATCCTGGGAACGGTGCGCCTCATCGACGAGGACCACGATGTTCGACCGGTCGTTGAGGTGCCCGGCCTCGGCGAACTTGTGGACCGTGGTGATGATGACACCGGGTTCACCACTGCGCAGCAGTGCGAACAGCTCGCGCCGGTTCTTGGGAACGCTCATGCGCGGCATCCCGGCGGTCTCGAACATCTCCGCCGTCTGACGAACCAGATCCTTGCGGTCGGCGATGACGATGACCGTCGGCGCGCCACCGAAACGTTCTATGACGACGTCATCACGTAGGAGCCGTGCCGCGGCGAACGCCATCAGCTCTGTCTTGCCTGAACCTTGGTGATGCCAGATCAGGCCACCGGGACCGTCAGCAAGAACCTTTGCGTGGATGGCCAGCGCTGCTTCGAACTGCGGGTAGCGCGGGAGGAATTTGATGTCGGTCTCGGAGGCGTCGCGCGCGTGCCGGAACATCACGAGATCCTTGAGGATCGGGAGGACAGTTTCTGGTCGGAGCAGCAGGTGTGCTGCGCGTTCGACGCGGGCAGGCCCGGTGATCGTCTTCGGATCATCTTCGGTCGAGCCCCACGGAGCCCAGATCTCCGAGTCTGGATCCGGGATAGCGCGGATCGGGGCTGTGCGGAACTCGAGACCCTCGGTAGCAACATTGAAGACGTTGGTCGCGAAGAAGTTTGGATATTCCTCTTCGTAGACGTCGTAGATGTCCTTTGCGGCGTTCACCCACGAGACTTGCTGCTTGACCGGCGTCTTGGTCTCGGCCACTACCAGCGGGAAGCCGTTCACGTAGTAGACGACATCCAAGCGCCGCGGTTTTACCGCGCCGGAGATCCTCACTTCGTCTGCCACCGTGTACCGGTTGTTCTCGAGAATTTCGAAGTCGATCAGTCTTCGCGGGACGTGTTCACCGGTGATCGTCGTGAACGCATGATCACCACGGAGCATCACGGTAAGCCGCTCATTCGCCGCGACGAGTCCGTTGTGGGCGTCGAGAACCGCTCGATTGATCTCGTGAAGGACGAGTTCCACCGACTCAGGATCGTCTGCGAGTTCCGAATTCAGCGCAAGCAGAGCATCGCGCGCCCAGTCGTCGATGACGACGTCATGTTCGTCTCGAGGCAACTCGTCGCCAGGCAGACGATCCCAGCCAGCTTCTTCGGCCCATTCGAGCAGAGAGCGCTGGATCGTGGACGACTCAGTCCATGCCATATCAGACGACCTCCTGCAGAAATCGATCATAAGACTGCGGGATCTCGATCTCCCGGTTGAGAAGTGATGCCAGAAACGAGGAGCGGAAGGCCCTGGAGGTGACGAGTTCGGAGTGGAGACTCTCAAGCTTCTCGTCGAATGCCTTCACTACCCCGCCGATCCTGGTTTGCACGTCTTTCGGCGGAATAGAAACCAGAATCTTTGCAAGATTCTCTCCTGAGATCCGTGAGACTTTGGTTCCGGCGGCGTACTGCACCTTTTGCGCTTGGAACTCCGGAGAGACGAAGATGCAAGAAGCAAAAATCGGGTCAAGATCGTGCTTGAAGATGTAGGCGTCGTCATGCACTGCCACCTCGTTATCCCCCAACCAGACGGTGGCGTTCGCGAGATCTTCAGTGTTTTCGCTTGTGCCTGCGATGACGACGTCTCCCGTGCTTGCCAGCCGCATGCGGTTACGGAAAGTCTCCGGGAGATAAGTCCGTGGGCTGGACGTGAATAGGCCGAAGTCTGTATGGAGCTGCCCATAGTGGATGCATCCAAGGCCCGAGCTCACATAGTCCGCTTTAGTGAAGCGCCGGCCTCGCGTGAACTTTCCGACTGAGCTCAGCGGCAACGCATCCCAATCGCCGCTAGCGATAATGAGGCCGCCGATCATTGGTCCCAGTGCTGCACGTCCGCGCTCATGCTCTTGTCTCAGAGCCTCAATCTGTGAATCCACCGCAGCCATGGCGTCAACGATGCGGCGCTGCGTAGATAGGGGTGGGAGAGCGACCTCGATCGTCAGGAAGTCGGATGGCTTCACACGCTCACGGCGACCACCCATACCAGTCGATAAGGCTCGCAACTGTTCCCAAAGCCGCCTCGTTGTGGTGAGAAGTCGGAAGTACTCGGGCAGCACACGCTCGGAACAAGTAAATGTTGGGAACTCAGGTGACGCGTACGCTTTGCCCAGATCATTCGGAGCAACTGTGATGGCTCCCTCGAACGCCTTCAAACGGCTGTAGACGATCTGACTTGGCCGGATACTGTTCAGGGCCTTGTACGAGGTCTCAACGCCGACGATCGCTTCCCGAAACAGCAGGCCTCGACCACGGTTCAGGACCCCGACGATGTCATATGAAGACGCTCCCACGACTGGAACTGTCTCCACATCGAGCGTCACGACCTCATCGAGCCGCACCTGTTTCCACTCATTCATCGATTGCCTCGAACATGCTCAGGTCGATCCCGACCGCCGCAAGGCGCTCGAACATGGTGTGCTCGGTCTCGATACGCTGCTGCCGAGCGTCCGCGTACGCAACGAGCGCCGAGCCAAAATCGGCGATCTCCTCGGCCGCGACCTTGATGTAACGACCGATGTTCAGATCGAAGCCGTTGCCCTTGATCTCATCGAACGGTACGAGGCGGACGTTCGCACCGCCGCCGTCAGGATCTACACCGGACCGGTACGCGTCAATGAGGATCTCGACATCCCTCTCGCTCATGTGGTTCTGATTCGAAGCCTTGTCAAACCTTGCCGATCCATCAACGAAGAGGACGTGGTTCTTTCGATCAGCGGGCTTCTGATCGCGAAAAATCATCAAGCAGGCAGGAATCGTCGTGGAGTAGAAGAGGTTAGGCGGCAATCCGATAACGGCCTCGAGGTTGTCCTGCTCGATGAGGCATTGGCGGATCCGCGCCTCAGCGCCGCCCCGGAACAGGACTCCGTGGGGCATGACGACACCGACGCGGCCCGTGCCGATGTTCATCGACGAGATCATGTGCTGAACGAACGCGTAGTCGCCGCTCTTCGCAGGTGGCACACCGCAGAAGGCACGTGGGTCCGCCGGCCACCGATCCGCACCCCAGTTCGACAGTGAGAACGGCGGATTAGCGATGACCACGTCGAAGGTTCGGACTGATCCCCTGGTGTCCTTGAATGCTGGGGCGCGGAGCGTGTCGCCGCGCTTGATGTCGAAGTCCTCGATCTCGTGCAGGAAGAGGTTCATTCGAGCGATCGAAGCGGTGGTCAGGTTAATCTCCTGCCCGTATAGTCGCAGCGATCGGTGATCTTTGCCCGATTCGCGCAGCTGATTGATCGTTGCGACGAGCATTCCGCCCGATCCACAGGTCGGGTCATAGACGAGTTCGCCGGGCTCGGGCTGAAGGATGCCCACGAGCAAGTTGACGACTGATCGTGGTGTGAAGAACTCTCCTGCCTTCTTCCCTGACTCGTCGGCAAAGTCTTTCAGCAGGTATTCGTAACCAGCGCCGAGCAAGTCATGGGAGACAGTCGTCGGGTCAAGTGGCAGCTCGTTGAACGCCTTGATCAGCCCGACGAGCGCCGACTCCGGAAGCCGCTCCTTATTGCCCCAGGAGGCGTCGCCGAACACGCCGGCGAGCGAGCGGGGATTGGCCTTCTCGATCCGCTGGAACGCCTTGGCTATCTCTGCTCCGAGGTTCTTGACCTTCCCTGTGGCCTCGGACCACAGGGTGCCTGCTGGCATATCGAACCGGTGGTAATCCGCCTCAACCTCGTCGTCCAGGTCGGCACCGAGCTTCTCGAGCGCCTGATTGTGTTCGTAGACCCAGGTGTCGGAGATCCACTTCCAGAACAGCATCGGGAAAACGTAGGTCTTGAAGTCCGCGGGGTCGACTGGCCCGCGCAGCGCGTTCGCTGCCGCCTTGAGCCGGGACTCAAGCTCTAGCTCGGTGATCGTCACAGGTGAGTGCTTCTTTCGTCGTCGTCGTCTCCTTCTCGCCGGAGCCCACTGACAGTCTCCCATCGGCCAACGCGGTGACCTACAAACGGCAATCTCAGAGAACCGAGAAATTCGCTGGGCCCGGGAACAGGCCGGGAACCACGTTCGCCTCCAATTGGTAAGCGGCACCGCCACTGTCCCAATCGCCCGGTGCGGACGTACTGAATCGAGGGTCGCGATTCAGGGCTCATGCCTACTCGTCTCCATCCGCCGAGCATCTGGCGATGAAGTCCTCGAAGAGTTCGAGGTACAAGTACGGTATGACCGCCCTGTACAGAATGGCCGAATCATCTCACGCTGAGAAACGAGCGAGTGCGTCTGAGTCGGTGAGGCAGTTTTCGCCCTGGCCGAGCCAAATGGGACCGTGGTATTCAGCGGCCGTAAGCAAAGAAGTCGCCGCACTCACGATGATTTCGGGTTTTCTGCCGGAGCATTAGCGCTCGGGGCCGTGGTCCTGGTTCTTTCCCGCTCGGGTTTGTTCTCGTTGAGGATCGAGCCGAGGAGGGATTGGTGTAGGGCCTCGTTTTACTGCTTCCCGCGCAGAGACAGGGAAGTCACCGGCTGCGATCGTTGCTGCGTTGTCTGCGGTTGATTCCGACGACGACGTCTCTTCCGTCGTTGTCCTTTCTTCCGAAACCGGCCGTTCGAGCACTGCGACGCTGCCCTCGGATTCGACCTGCTCGACCGCGGTACGAGGCTGCGGCATCCGACGGTGAATCACTTCGAGTTCCCCGCGGGCGGTCATCTCGAGGTCACGCGCCCGGGTCAGATCGCCGGCAGCGCGATGTGCGGCGGCGATCGCCTCCACCGTCTTGATCAGTTGGCGCATCAGCAGCGCGTACGCCGCTGCCTTGCCGAGCTGTGGGCTTGTTTGCATCAAGATCAGGGCCGCACCGCCGGCGGAGACGACGCCCGCCGTTTTCGGTGCGTGCTGATGTGCGGGGATTTGTGAGGATCGCGCGAGTTGTTTTGCAGCATGGGCGAGGGGTCCGGGTGTGGCCTCGACTTGGGAGGACCACGCGGCGAAGACACCGGAGGTTCGTCCGGCTGCGCGTGCCCATTGCGCTCGGTCGGTGGCGGGAATCGAAGTAAGGTATTTGTTCCAGGCCGCGATGTCTCGGGCAGCTCGGTCCAGCAGTTTCGGGTCGAGCATTTTCGCTTCACGCCCGGGTCGTGCAGCAGGACGCTCGCGCTGTGCGCTGCGCCATTCGTCGACGGCCTCCGAAGACGCCGTGGGGGTGTCTTCCCATTCTTTGCGGAGGCGGGGGAGGGTCAAGTCTTTGGCGAGATGACCGCCGCCGTAGAAGATCGGCTTTGAATCGGTTCCGGTTGCTTCGCGGTCGGGCCTGACGGCGACCTTGTAGCCGACTACGACGTCATCACGCCCGGAGGCGAAACGGGGCCGGACGATCAGCCCTTGCCCGCGAAGTCGGCGTACGAATTCCGCTTCGGACTTCGACGATGTCGCGCAGGCGCGGACACGTCGTGCGAGGAGATCGCGGTCGAGTTCGGTCTTCCCGTTGCGTACTGCGCGCGCATTTTCGGCTCGGTGGTATCCGCGTTCGCCGGTCTTGCTCTGGCGGGACTTGATGACAGCGAGGCCGTGTTCGCGTTCGATGCGAGCAGCCGCGACGCTGGCTCGTTTCCAGTCGCGGTAGAGGTTGACTTTGGTGCCGTCTTCGCGCACGGCGGATGCGGCGATGTGGATGTGGTCGTTGCCTTTCGCGGACACTCCGTGGCGGACGGCGACCCATCTGGCGGGGCTGCGGCCGGAGGTGTCGGTGAAACCCATTTCGTCCATGAACTCGGTGGCGATCTTGTTCCACTGCTCGTCTGTCAGCTCGCCTTCGTCGGCTTTGAGCGAGAGCGAGCAATGCCAGACATTTCCGTCGCGGTAGGGGTCGATCGGATCGCGGACCTTCTTGCCGTGACTGTCGCGAACGTCTTGGCCGGATTCATCACGAAGGTAGTTCGGGATCTTGATTTCGGTGCCGAACACTTTGCGGGGCTGGTCGATCTGCTTGCCGATCGCGAGAGCGTCGACGCCGCTGAGTTCATTGTCGTCGTGCCACGCCATGATCGCGTAGTCGCCGGCCACCAGATGGGGGTCGGTGTGCTCGTTGCTCTTGCCCGGACCGGCGAGGTACGACATCAGTCCGGTGACTTTGGCGCCGCGGGAAATCTTGACGATCACGGCGCGGACATCTCGTCGAGGGTGCCGTGAATCCGGTCCGCCAAACGCCGCACGCTGACCAGTGCGCCGTTCAGTTCGGCGGGGATGTCTCCGGTTGCGTTGGTGGCTTTCGCCATCTGGTTGATGTTGATAGAAATTGCCGACAACAACCGGAACGCGGAGAACAACTCCGCAGCCAGATCGCGCCGATCAGTAGCAGTTTCACCGGAGTCGGACAGGGCGGACTCGACCATCAGCCGCGCCACGGTGATGCGCGCTTCCTGCGCACGGCGCAGCAATTCGGACTCCTCCTCTGGAGTCACCTTCACCACGTGCCGGCCAGCTCGACCGCCCGGCACATTCTCCCGGCGTTCACGACGGAACCGGCGGGGTCGACCGACCTCGTCTTCACTCATGTCCGTCGTGCCTCTCTTCGGCCCAGCGCAGCGCCCCCACCACGTGGGGCTACACGCCAGTGTCTCAGGTCCAGAGCGCAGCGGCAAGACCTGACTCAACTTAGGGCACCTAAGTTACTATCTTGCTCTGCCGGGGCCTAGATTTCGGGGTCACTTCCGTCCTGAGTCTCGTCCCCGAAATCTCAAAAGCGCCAGGACGAGCCTGCGAGTTCCTCCGGTCACGAATTCGTCCCCATTTGGGGGCTGGTCCCGATTGTGGGTGCCTGAGACATAGCGGAGCGGAGGGAGAAATCTCGGGCATCCACATGAGGATCGGAGCAGTCCCGAGCTGTGGGCGAATCTCGCAGAAGAGAAGATGCGCCGCGCGGAGCGCGTCGATACGCAGTTCGGGTGGTTGATGTTGCCCACAGGTGGGCACCGGGGTCCTCGGCATTGGGCACACACCAGATTCCTTCGCTCCGCGTCTGGTGTGCACACAACGCCGCCCCGGACACCCACCCGTGGACAACGGGCCGGGTGTCCGCGAGATGCGCTTAGCGCACGTTCAGTGGTGCACGGACGGGCGAGATTTCTCCTACGATGTAGCGCATGAACACGACACCGAACACACCGGATTTCGACGCACTCGACGCAGCTATCAAGGCGGAAGCCGAGGAGAAGATGAAGATCATCCGTGTGGTGGCGACTGCACACAAGGAGCTGCTCGACACGCGTGAGGAGTTCGCCCGCAAGGATGCCGCCAACGTCGGCAATCTCGACGCAGCATTGACCGAAGCGTTGCGCGTCGGGTTCACAGAAGGCTCGATCAAGCAGTGGCGCGTCGACGCTCCTTCCAAGAAGGGGCCGGCTCGCCGGTCGGCAACGAGAAGGAACACGACGACCAAGCCTGCGAACAAAGTGAAGGACTCCATTCCGGCGAAGGAATCGGCATCGGAACAGAGTGCGTAACCCGGCACTGGTCTCGAACCAGAGCACGACCGCCCGCACTTGGTCGCCGCGACGGCGGCGATATTTGCCACGCAAAGCGACGATCTTCCGCTTTTCCACGACTGCCGTGTTCGCGATCACGATCGCCGCGATTGCATTCGCTGTCGATGTACCCAATGTCAGTTCGATCACGGCGGCCGTGGCGTTCGTTCTCTTCACGATCATTTTTGCTGTGCTGGACCGCAGCTACAGACACGGCAAAAAACGTGTCAATCGTGCCGAGTTCGTTCGAATTGGTCGATGGATATCGGCGACCCTGCGCCGTTCGGTTTTGTGGCTGGGGTTCGTTGTTCCTCGTCCGAACTCCTCGCGCTCGGTCGCATTTCGGATCGTGGTGTGGGTGCTCGTTGTCCCAACGCTCCTCGGCATTTTCGTTTATCTCTTCCTCGCCTACGGCATCCACACCGATGCACGGTGGCCGGTCACATCTCCGGATGAAGTTGCGGCCAATGAAGCTCGGAGAGCGAGCATCGTTCGCGGCGGCGTTTACACGGCACTAACCGCCGCGTTTCTCACCGCCGGGCTTGCGGAGGAAGTTGTTTTCCGTTCGGTCGTGCTTGCCGAGCAACGCCGCGCATCGAGCACTTGGATCTCGGTGTCGGTGGTTGCTGCTCTCGCCTTGACTGCGTTCGTACTCAGCCATCTCGAATTCGGACAGGGCAACCTCGTCACCGCTTTGGTCATGGGTGTCGTGTGCACAGCGATAGCGCTGTACACACGTTCGCTGTGGCCGGCGATTGTCGTACACGGGGTGTACGACGCAATCATCATGGTCGATATGGCGCTGTCCGTCTGATGTAGACGGACCCACGAAAAAGGATGTCAGTTGTGACCGATCAGAACTCGAACGCCGATCCCCGCTCTGCTGTGGAGTCGGAGCTGTATCAGAGCACGAAGCATCTACGCGTAATCACCGATGCGGATCTTGCCGCGGTTGTCGAAGGTTTGACTGGCGAAGTCGTTGATCGCGATCGGATCGATTTCGCTTTTCCCCCGCCGGGAACCACGGATCACTTGTTCGATTGATCTTCGGCGCGCCGCATTGCACGGGTGGCGCGCTGGGGAGCTGGCGCAGCGGTTGTTCGGGCTCGATGCCCGAACAACTGCCACCGCATACGGGAGCGGCCCCGACTTCTTCGCGAAGTCGGGGCCGCTGCCGTTTTTCAGCTGTCGAGGCTGTCGACGCCGAAGGATCGCGCTGCCTCGGCGCTGATCGCGTGCAGTTGTGTGGTGACTGCGGCGGGCGAGACTGCGTGCTCGAGTGCGAAGTCGAGCAGGTTGCGCAGTGGGGTGTCATGTTCGCCGTTGCCGTCGATGACGGCGGCTTGGGCGGCCTCGAGTGCGATGCCGGTGCTGGGTCCGTCGCCGCTGATGTATGAGCAGTACGCCGCGACGGTGAGAATCTGGATGCGAGCGTTGCCGCGTACCTGGCGGGCGATTGTCGCGAACGCGTGGGCGGCGGCGTGCTCGTTTCCGTTGGCGGTGAACATCAGGGCATCGCGTGCGGTGGGGCTGATGGTGGCGCACAGTCCGACACGGGCGGCCAGCTCGGCGTCCGGGTTACCGCGTGTGCGGATGAGTGTCGCGAGTTCGGTGACGGCGTGGCGAACGAAGTCCGGTCCCTGCGCGTGCAGCGCTGCGTGTGCGGGTGCGGTGTCCGCTTCGACGGTGACGGCGTAGCGGGCGGCGATGTCCTCGCGTGAGGCTGCGGTGGTGCGACCTTGTTCGACGGCGTTGTGAATGCTCAGCGTTGAGGCGTTCGGGTCTTCGGTGAGTCCGGTCGCGTAAGTGTCGAGGTCGGTCCACAACGCTCCGGCTTCGAGCGCGGTGACGTGCAGGGCGAGCATGTCGTGGATTCCGGCGTCACGGAATCCCTGGCGCAGGATCGCGATCTGGTCGAGCGCGATGACTGCGGCGGCGTCTTCGGCGACGGCAACGCAGATCGTGGCGGTGGTGTCGGCGCGTGCGGCAGCTTCGAGGTACGGGGCCGGATCGAATTCGGCGCCCTCGCCTGCGGCGGCGTCGGTCCGCGCGACAAGGGCAATCTGTTTGGTGGTTCGGCCGTCGACGATTTCGTCTTTGAGCATGATCACGATGACCGATGCGGTCGGGATGAATCCGAGCATGGTGGGGATGGAGGCAAGTACCTCGGTGGCGGTGTTCAAACGGATGCGCTGCATGTCGTTCCCCTCGCTGATGAAAGTGACCGGGCCGGGTGCCCCGCCAATTTTTTTCGCCTGCTGGCAAAGGAGAATCGCGTCGGCATGAGGGGGCCGGAGTGCCACCCCTGGGCCGAGAAAATTTCGGCGGGAGCTTGCGAGTGACGAAAATTTCTCGGAGCCATCGGCCGGCGCTTGCGCCGCCAGGGGTTGCGCGCAGGTCACCGCCGACGAGAATCGGAAGGCCAGAAGGAGAACAAAAAGATGCTCTTCATCAGGACGCAGCGAAGCGGAGTTCATTTCGGGGGACACCGAAGGTGGCCGGCCGCCGGGCAGGCGACAACGTAACTGCGGCGATACGCTCGCAGGGTCGGAGTCGAGAACACTGTTTTAGGGGGATCGCGTGAGCTTGAAGGCACGAAAGCTGCTCTGGGCTACGACTGTCGCAATCTTTCTGGTGGCGGCTGTGTTGTCCTATTTCAGTTCGGGACTCGGTTCTGCCGCTTTATGGGTGACGGTGGGCCTTGCACTCGGTGCGTCCGGTTTCGCGGATTTGAAGGTGCAGGCTCGCCGCTAGTAGCGGCGAATGTCCTGGGTGTCACGCTGGTGCCGGGAGCGTGCAGTCACGGCACTCCCACTGACCACCGACGCGGGTACAGGTGCGGCGTTGCTCGCACAGCCAGCACCGTTGATTGCGTCGGGTCAACAACTGCGCTGCGGTCGCGGCGGGCCGTTGGTGCTCGGTGGTCTCGGCGCGCTCGCGCTCGGATACGGGCCTGATCATGTCGCCGAAGATGCGGCGGCACTGCGAGCAGATTTCTCCGTCCTCGGCCACGATGTTCGAGCATCCCGCGAGAACGCATCCGGTGAACATCTGCGGATCCACTTCCGTCACTCCTGCCCTCCGGGCGTTCACCACCGGAATCGGATTCCGTGTGGTGCGGCGGCGCGCTCGACTCGGCCGTAAACCCGATTCACGCGTGAGGGTGCGATCTGTCCGGCGTCGTAGGCGCGGCGGGTCGCGACGGCGAGCAGGGCGACGGCTTCGCGGGCGGTCACTCCGTGCGCGAGGGTGAGCCACCCGATTTCCGCTTGCGTCCCCAACGCGCTCGTAGCGGCGGTGATCTTCCCGGTCAGTGTCTCGAGGATCTCGGCGGCCGCCAGTCCTGAGGGTGTGATCGCGGGATACGCAGTGTGTCGATGGTGTTGCTGTACATCGTGTCGGCACGCATCTCGTCGGTCGTGGTGCTCATGTCGTTGCCCTTTCGTAGACTTTCGGGTGCGACACCGGGCGGGCTGCCTCCACCCGGTATCGCACCTGTGTTTGTGGGGTGCTGCCGTCTATGCGGCTGCGGTGTCCTCGGCGTCGGCGGCGTCGGGTTCGAGTGCCTCGGCGAGGGTGTGGACAGTCGCCAGGACTGCGCGGGCGGTGTCGGTGATGACCTCGAGGTCTCCGTTTCCCCATCCGGCGATGTAGCCGATGCTGTAATCGGTGGTGTCGAGTCCGAGCAGTCCGGCCAGGACGTAGGCGACGGATTCGGCTTCGACTTCGGCGCGGCCTCGGTGCAGATCGGCGGGGTCGATGTCTCCGCTGGCGTGCATGAGCGCGTGGGCGGCTTCGTGAATCATCGTTTTCGCGGCTTGGGCGTCGCTGATCGTGTCCTCGACGATGATGCGGCGTGATCCGTCGAGGCTGGTTCGGCCGTTCGTTTCTCCGGCGATGTGCTCGCGGGTGACGGTCCATCCCTGTTCGGTCATCACCTGCGCGATGCGGGTGTAGATCGCGGCGGGGTCGTCGCCTTGTAGTCGGGTGGCGATGGTTTCTGCTGCTTGGGCGGGGTGGCCTTCGATCGGGTCGGTTTGGGCGATGTCGAACACGGACAGGATCGGGAACCGTGCTGCGCGGCGGGTGGTTTCCTCGCCGGTCTCGGTGTCGGTTTCGGTGATCTTCTTGGTCGAGTAGCCGAAAATCTTGATCGACTTTTCGCCCTTGCGGACCTGTCGTCCGAGTTCTTGCCACTTGCGGAATCCGGCGACCTGGCTGGCGTCGGGGGCCTGCGAGAAAATCAACATGACGTTGTTGAAGCTGTAGGAGTGGAACGCTGCTGCGGCGGTCAGGTAGGCGGCCCATGCGTCGGTGTCGGTGAGCTGGGCGACTTTCGCGGTGATGCTCTCGTGCAGTGCGGCGGCCTGCTCGCGTCGCGCTGCGCTCTTGTCTGCCGTGGTCTTCGCTGGTGCGCCCATAACTTTTCGGCCTCCGCTGATCCGGTGGCGTCCCCCTGCTCGGTGGCCGCCAATTTTTTTGCCCTGCTGGCAAAGGAGAATCGCGTCGGCATGAGGGGGCCGGAGTGCCACCCCTGGGCCGGGAAAATTTCTCTGCGAGCGTGCGAGTGCGGGTTGAGAAAATTTCTCGGAGCCCTCGGGCCGGCATCGCCGCCAGGGGTTGCGCGCAGGTCACCGCCGACGAGAATCGGAAGGCCAGAAGGACAAACAAATCAACGCTTTTCGCTGGTGCGGAGCGCAGCGGAGCTCATTTCGGAGGACACCGAAGGTGGTCGGCCGCCGGGCAGGCGCCAACACACCGCCGGCAACAGCCAGGCGTTCGCACCTCCCGCTCCGGTGGCTCGCGGGGTGATTGTGCGGGAGCGACGGAGACCGACCAACTTGGTGTCGCGGCAGCGCTGATGTTCTTTGTCGGTGGCCTGTGGCAGATTGTGAGATGTAATGCAGCCGCGCGGTTCGGGATATTGCCTTTGTGCTGGTCCAGCTCATTTTGTGCGAAATCCGCATGCTTCGAGGCGGCGGTTGTTGCTGATTTGCAGGGCCGATTGTGTGTCGGAGCTTCCGTCACCGGCCGTGATGGGGTTAGAGTCTGCGGACGGGCTTGTTAGGCACTTTTGAGCAGGTTCGTTCGTTGTACAACTGAAAACAGGCGGCTCCACGGTGGGCCAACACCTGAGGAACCGCCTGCGTCTTCACCTTCTGGTGATCGGTCGCCTAGAAACGATAACGATCATCTGAAGCATTCCAGCGGCCATCTTGGTGCAGAGCATCAAGGTGGCATTGCTGTTTGTAGCTTCGCAGTACATAGATACTGCGTTGAGCAAGACAATGATCTGAGTCAAAACTCTGATCAGACTACTGTCGGCTCGAGACTCATCTGAGTCTCTTTCTGAGTCCGGGTTCAAGGTCATTCACCTCCCTTCCCTTCACCGTTCCCCAGGATGGGGTCGGCTCAGTTCTGGGTGGATCGCTATCCACGGGCGGAAAGGGCGCGAAAGCGACTCTCCCCTTTTCTCAGTGCTGATTGACCTCTCAGTAGTTGGTTCGAAAACCTTCCGCATTGTTGTCTCTCAGTGCTCAAGACACTACCGCTAGTGGCCGACAGAAACACATAACGCGAGATGTTGTGAGTCACATCGTTGAAATTCCCAGGTAGCCCCAGTTCAGCGCACATATCATTCGGCGCGCCGACGTGTCGCCCGTCACATCATTTTGGGACGTTGCAGCCCCGCATCGTCGATCAGGCAGTTCCGCTTTCACGTTGGTATCCCGCACAAGTTGAGTGGAATGTGGCTGTCATGCCTGTCTCTGAACTTCTCCGCCTGGGTACCACGCGACCGATCATTCGCTGGGGCACCCCTGTCCTTCATGCGCCGGCTCGGCCAGTGACGGATTTCGGCAGCGATCTCCAAGAACTGTTGGCGGACATGTTCGCTACCAACACCGCCGCACACGGCGCAGGACTCGCAGCTCAGCAGATCGGCGCCGACCTCGCGGTGTTCATCTACGACTGCACCGACGAGGTAGGGGCGCAGCGCACGGGCGTCGTCTGCAATCCGGTTGTCGACCTTCCTGAAGGGATAGATAGACAGCTAGTCGAGTACGGCGAAGGCTGTCTTTCCCTTCCCGGCGCCTTTACAGACCTCGCGCGCCCCGATTTCTCTACCTGTCGCGGGCTCGATCAGTTCGGGAACTCGATTGAGATCACTGCTGGGGGCACCCTTGGGCGATGCTTCCAACACGAGACTGACCACATCAACGGCATTGTCTTCGGCGACCGACTTCCGACGCGCAAACGCAAACAGCTCTATCGCGACCACAACGAGGTCTCGGACCAATATGCAGCCGATTGGCCAGCGCGATAGGGCTTCGGGCGGCCAAACCCGGCCCCGTATACGGAGCATTCACTTGAACTAGAAGCGGCACTCAAGAAGCGGGGGACTGTAAGAACAACGGTGTAACTCTGAAAGGAGATACGCCACTATGACTGA